>JAEWYV010000040.1 GCA_023458615.1 Bacillota bacterium | reverse complement strand
TCGGTAATGGTGACTGTTTGATCCACAATCGAGATGACACAGGGCGCGTCACTTTGCCCTTTTAGAATGATCCCGTCGTAACCCGCGCGTTTCATCATAACGCCAAACTGACCGCCGCAGTTGCTGCTGGCAATGCCGCCCGTTAGCACGTTTTTAAACGTCATATTAAACCGGCTGGAGCAGGGCGCGCCTGTGCCGTTTGCCGGGCTTGTGTTGATGATGACGATGGCGTCCTTGCCAAGCGGATCGATTCCGGCGGGAGTTAGGTCATAGAGCAGCTTGGCGCCAAGCATCTTACCGCCAATGAAGTTTCGAAAGGTTATCTCATCGATTTCATAGCGCTTAGAAGTACGCGCTTCCAAATCGATCAAAGCGTATACCGGTGTTTTCATTTTGCTACCTCCGCCATATGAATGGCACCAAGCGGACAGTGTTCCTCGCAGAGTGAGCAACTCACGCAATTCTTTGGTTGGTAAAGTTCCGCAAACACATGGATATCTCCGCGAAAGGTCGGCAGTGAGATGCGCAGAGCCTCCGCGCGACACCATGTGACGCAGATGCCGCAGGCGCTGCAAAGAGCCGAGTCAACAACGGGTTTTTTCCATTGCGAGCGGGGAACACTCGTGCATGGGTTACCGTGACCGTCGAGCAGAGCACCCTTTGGGCAAATGCGACCGCAAACGCCGCAGGAAACACAGCGGCGAATGTTGACCACATGCCGCTCTTTTGGTGTGCCGTTGATTGCGAGGACAGGGCACTGCCGTGCGCATGCGGTGCAGCCGTTGCATGTCTCGGTAATAAAATAGGGCATAGAATCCAGTCTCCTTTGGATAGCATTCTGGATGTGACGGTACAGATCGGATAACATGACTTTAGCATAAATAAGCTTTATCTGCAATGAATGCAAACGGAAAGCCCCGCTAGGAAGCGGGGCACAGTAGTTAGTCATTTGGATAATGTTTTTCGCTCTCTGTTAGATCAAATCCAAGTGTTCCACCGGGATTCATGATGTTATTCGGATCAAAATGTGCTTTGAGCGTTCGGAGAACGTCATACTCATTTTTACCAAGCGATCCTTCCAGCCAGGGCGCAAACATCTTGCCGATGCCGTGGTGGTGGCTCATAGAGGCTCCGGACTTTTGAATTGCTGACAGGATGCCCGCATGATATGCCTTAAACGCCTCAGGATCGCTCTCTTTGATGATAAAGATAAAGTAAAGGTTTGCGCCCTGTGGATACACATGGGACATATGCGTCATGCAGATGGTATCCGGCCGGGATTTACAGAACGCGCGGACATCCCTGTGGACTTGGGACATATTGCTCCAGTTGACCGTGCACTCCATGGTGTCCATGACGATGCCGAAATCCTGCAGTGTATCCCGCATATATGGGTCGTTAAATCGGCCCTTCTCCCAGCCGCGTGTGACATAGCCCGTCAGGCTCATGCCGCCAAATTTTCGCGCAACGCGCCGCGCATTCTTCGCGGCGTTACGAGAGAAACCCGCCTCGCCGTTGGTAAAGCCGAGGAAGAGGCACATTTCGTTTTCTCTAAAGTTACGCAGTTGAAACAGGTGCTTTAGTGGCGAATCCATCACGCCGTAAAGGTGCAGCATTACGCTGGTCTCCTCCGGATCGGACAGCCGGAATACAGAGGGGAAGCCCGCTTCACTCTGCATGATCTCCCGTGCGGCAGCCTGCGCGGTCTCCCAATCTCGAAACATAAAGGAATAACGATGGATCGTGTTAGGCATGTGACGGAACACCTTGAGTGTTACATGCGTGAGTACGCCATAAGCACCCTCGCCACCCATCAAAATCTGCCCCAGATCGCTGCCTGTGGCTTTGCGCGGATAGCGATCGGTCTTGATTACGCCAATGGGGGTAGCATATTCCTGCGCGAGAACGATGTCCGAAATGCAACCATAATAGGTGGAGTTCTGTCCTGCGCCGCGTGTTACCACCCAGCCGCCAACAGAGGAATACTCAAAACTCTGCGGAAAATGTCCGCAGGTATACGCGCGCTTTGCGCCAAAGAGTTTTACCGCGTTGTTGAGTGTTTCCTCCAGCTTTGGCCCGCTCATGCCCGCCTCAACCGTTATGGTTTGGTCGACCTCATTAAACGAAATCACTTTGTTAAAGCGGAGACGAAGATCCAGCGATATTCCACCCTTGACACACTCAACACCGCGCGTGACGGAGGATCCGCCGCCATAGACATAGACGGGGATCTTGTGTTCGGCGCAATAGGCGACTATTTGCTCAATCTGCTCTTTGGTGTCAGGATAGAGCACTGCGTCGGGCACGTTTTCAACGATTTTGTTGCGCAGGCGCAGCACATCGTACATCGTCTTGCCATAGGCGACGGAGAGGCGCGCATAGTCGTCTGTTCGGACAAAATCAGCTCCTACAATCTGAGAAAAGTGATCAATGTCGCTTAAAGGTAGCGAGATTGGCAGATTGAATGCAACCGAATCAAAACCGATATCCTCGGTATAGGTTTGAAAATCCGCTTCGGTCAGATGAAACTTCTGTTGCATGAGCTTGAAGAGCGATTCACGCGGCGCCTTAATTTCGAGCGGATCGCCCCATTTAAAGATGGATCGGTAACTGTCCTTGGGAAATTCTCCGCTTACCCAGTTGGGTTCAAAGCCTTTATATGGATGAGACATGATGGAATCGCTCCTTTCAAATATGGCCTTTATACATGATGGATCAAACGGTCGCTGGTGCAAATGATGTTGACTCCCGTATCACAAATGTTCTTCGCGATAACGTCGCCGATTTTTACGCGGCTGGTTACAACGATTTGTCCGAGTGCGGCGGATATCTGCTGCAGCATGGATTTTTCCACCTCACCGTCGGTGCGGACGCTGACGACGGGCGCATCCGCAAACACCGTTTTTACGCTTGTAGTTAGTGAACGCATCGGGCGAGTGAGTTCAGCTGTGGCATAGGTTTCGCCGCGCTTGCATTTCTGTCCGAAAAAGTGCATACCGTCCTCCATCTGCTCACAACGGATGCGGCAGCCGTTTGGGCAGACGATACAGACAATCTCCCTTGGTTCGTTCAATTGAATGGTGTCAGTCATGGTTGATTTCCCCCAGAGAAAACAGAATAGGCGCTTCGCCTTGCAGTTGTTCAGGCGAAAGGGTAAGGGAGAGACGCTCCATCTCCGGCGGGCGCAGATGCGCATATCGCTTGCGAAGGAGCACAGAATCCCCCTTTTTTACGGTAAGCATTGCGCCGTCCATGTCGGCAGAGGAACGAAAGAAGAACACGCGTTCGGCGTTGTTTCCATTTCGGTCGATCCGCTGCGGAATGATGTAGAGAAGGGAAGGATCGCATTCGACGGATAACAACGATCGTTCCGACGCATTGTATTCAGCGGCGGCTTTGCCAGCCGCTTCTCCGCTTTCGGAGACGTAGTCTACCAAATCGTTCACATGTAGCGCATTGCCGCAAGCAAACACGCCTTTCAGCAGCGTCTCGTTGTGTTCATCCACAATTGCGCCCTTGGTCTTTGAGTCGAGCGGAACACCGATGGATTCCGCCAGCTCGTTTTCCGGGATCAGTCCGACGGAGAGGATCAGTGCATCGCAGGGAATGATTTCTTCGGTTCCCGCAATGGGGCATAGGCACGCGTCAACGCGCATGACCTCAACGGCGCTAAGCCGCATATCACCGATGACGCGGGTGACGGTCATGCTGGTGTGCAGAGGAATTTCGAAGTCCCAAAGACACTGGCTGATGTTTCGCGTTAATCCGCTTGGTGTTGGCTTTGCTTCGTATACACCAACGACATGCGCTCCTTCCAACGTGAGGCGGCGGGCCATAATAAGGCCAATATCTCCGCTGCCGAGGATGACGCAGCGCTTAGTGGGTAATTTTCCGAGAATGTTGGTGTAATACTGGGCGGTTCCGGCGGTGAATATGCCTGCGCAGTGACGCCCGTGGATGCCAATCTGGCGTGAGGTGCGCTCCCGACAGCCGGTTGCGAGCACCAACGAACGGGTTCGCACGTGCTTGATTCCTTCGCGCGTAATGACGGTAAGATAGCTTTCCTCATGAACGCGTTCTATGCCGCTGACAAAGGATAGTGTCCAAACCGTTACGCCGCTATCGGGTAGCTGTTCCATGAACCGCTCCGCATACTCCGGTCCGGAGAGCTTTTCCTGAAAGCGGACGAGGCCAAAACCATCGTGAATGCACTGCTTGAGTATGCCGCCTAAACGCACCTCGCGCTCAATGAGCAGAACCTTTGCGCCCTGCCGATCAGCCTCTAACGCGGCGGCAAGCCCCGCAGGACCCCCGCCGATTACCGCAACATCATAGTGCAGAAACTCGGTCATAGTGGGCGCACCTCCTTGATAGAGCCAAAGAGGAGCTCGCCGCCCGGGGCACTCTTTTCTATCGATTCCAACGGTTTCCCTGTTTCTTCGGCGATAATCTGCAGAACAAGCGGGCCGCAGAAGCCACCCTGACAGCGTCCCATGCCGGGACGAACCCGACGCTTCACGCCGTCCAGCGTTTCACAGGGAATGCTGCGGTGCAACGCATCCTTTACCTCGCCGCGGCTGATTTGCTCACAGCGACAAATGATTTCGCCATAGTCAGGATTTTTGCGGATCAAGGCGTCACGTTGTTCTAAAGTCAGTTCGTTCATGCGAATAATACTCTTATGCGTCGGGTTAAACGATGCGTTCTTCTCAACCTTTTTTGTTTCAGCGAGAATCTCTGCTGCCATCTTGCTAACATCCTGTGCGATGGCGGGGGCAGCTGTGATGCCCGGCGATTGAATACCCGCCGCATGAACCAGATTTTTTGTGCGGCGACCCTTACGAACCACAAAATCCTCCTCATAGGTTGCGGCGCGTATGCCGGAAAAATAAGTAATCGCGTTACGGACAGAAAGCGCGGGATCGGTCAATCGCTGCTTTTCAAATACGTCTGCAATATTTTGTGCATTGGTGGTGAAGTCTTCCTTGAGATAGGTTTCCACAGCGTCCGGCCCAACCAGCGTATTGTCGTCGATTGTTTTCACCAAACCGCCGCCTTTGGTGTGTCTCTTTTTGGTGGAAGAGGTGCCAAAGGAAGAGACAATCGTCATCATGCGGCGGGATGCCTTATGATCCAAAATGGTATTGGTTCCCTTACGTGGATGGATGGAGTAGAAACGATCGCTTGCCATCTTCGCAATCTCTTCAGCAAACACACCGGATGCATTGATGACGACTTTTGGATAAACTGTACCGCGATTGGTTTGCACCGAATGGATACGATGATCCTCTACGTGCATGCCCAACACAACGGTATCAAACGAAAACTGCACACCGTTTTCCGCTGCATTTTCCGCGTAGGCGATCGCGAGACCATATGGGGAGACGACGCCGGCAGACGGAAAGAACAGTGCCCCACTGATGGCGGGGTTCATATTGGGTTCCCGCTTAAAAAAGGCTCGTTTACTCAGAAAACGGCCATATGGGCCGACGATTAGATAATAAAACTGTCCGAAAAAAGCAGCGGCTGCGTTGCGAAATCCGTGGAAGCAGATGTATTGACCGGAACGGCGGAAGGGGACATCCAGCTCTTTGCAAACCTGATCATACATGCGGTTTCCGCGCATGTTATATCGCCGCTTGATCTGCCCTGGAATCAAATCAATACCGGGATGCACCATTCCGTCGTTGCGGCTTGTGGTTTGCATTGCAATATCATGTTCTTTTTCCACAAGTAAAATCTGCATGTTATATCTGGCACACTCTCTTGCAATTGCGCTTCCAATGATTCCGCCGCCGATGATCAACACATCCGGAGATGTACCTTCCAGCTTATTATCCTGTATCTTGGGCAGGCGCATTGGCGGCATCTCACCACCGGTAAATATGATGTCGTTAACGAGTCCGTCATACCGTCTCTTGTTGACAGACATTAGTCCGGCTGCTACAACATCATCCCAGCAATCCAGCGTACCCTCAAGAAACAAACATCCGTCGTCTTCGTGCGCGGAAACACGCCCGCCAAAGCGCGCGGTAAGTTTTTGATTGAGGCGCTTGAGATAGGACATATGCATTCGCTCCTGAAAAGGGAATTTGCGATTAGCGTCAAGTCGGTCGAGTAACCGACTTATAATATGAGCCTATCAAAATGATTGGATAAAGTCAATAGTTTTAGACGAATATACAAAATGCGCGCCGTTTGGCGCGCAGATACTGGAGTTTTTGCGATGCTTTTAGTCAAGGTTTAGTTTGTGAGTTTATGGAAGCTCTTTGCCATCCATTCTATAAACGCATTCACATCCATGCCCTCGTTCTGCATGGTACTTTGCACAACAAGCCCGTCTACCAGGGTAAGCAGAAGCCATGCCAACTGTTCTCCATCTGCGCCCGGCGCACGCTCCAGAATGCGCGTTTTGAGTACGTTTTTAAAGTGTGTATACTGTTCGTTTAATTTAGAGCGAATCAAGCTCTCCTCTTCGCCGGAGATGGATTCCACAATCAATCGAAGGCGCAACTGCCCGCTCTCGTCGAACGCGCCGCGGATAAACGTATACCGCGCAAGCCGGGGGAGCGAGGTGTCCTTTTCGCGATTATCCACCCATGAGAGAAGGTCATCTGAAAGCCGGTTCCAATAGCGATCGCCAAGATCCAGATAAATTTCAGCTTTGCTGCGATAATGATAAAACAACGTACCCTTGCTTACATGTGCAGCACGCGCAATCTCCGCAAGAGACACATCGTGCTTCTCCTGAAAGAGCACGACAGCCGCATCAAGAATCTGTTCTTTTACGTTATCATTTTTCGGGGCAGCCATGGTGACACCGCTTTCTGATTGAGTTTCGAATACGAAATGAGGGACGGCTTACGCCTTTTTTTGGAGTAGATATCGCGCAAAATCCCGCGCGCCGTTTCGCGCTTGCTTGGTTTGAAACGAGGCAAGATCGTCCACATCCCGCACGGAATACATGCCGTCATAGCGCAGATGATAGTGCTCGCACATGCGCTGCATGCCGATGACAAACGGGTCGGCGGCATAGGCAGCGTCATATCCGTGCGTTGCGAGAATGGCCATGCGCTGCCCCTCGACCAGATTTCCCTTAGCCGAGCGGTAATATTTTGTGAAGCCATAGAATCGATCCAAAACCGCCTTAAGCTCCGTTGTGCAATACCAGGTGTAGATCGGTGTTGCTAGAACAATGATATCGCTGGTGCAGATGGAATCGGCTAAAATGTGCATGTCGTCCCTTTGTAGACAGCCATACTCGCCGGATACATCCTGGCAGTGATAGCAGCCCTTGCAGGATGCGATGTTCATCTTTACCAGCGTATGATTCTGAATCGTCGCGCCTCCAGCGGTGAGTTCCTCTAAAAATGGTTTGAGTAGTTCGGCGGTGTTGCCGTTTAGTCTTGGACTTCCGTTGAGAACACAAATCTGCATGTAAATGCCTTTCTCAAATGGATTTCATTCGTATGATTCCAATCAATCGTGAAACGTGATCAAACACCGAGCTTTGAGGCAACCCTGCGATAGATTTCATCAGCAGAGGCGCTGCCGCTGGATAACAATGAATGCGCTTGCAGGTTGAATTGCTCTGCATACGTCCGATCCTGCATAGTTTGTGTGTTGATAAACACATTCAGGCTTGCGCCCTCCAGTGCTGCGCGGCAGAGCGAGGCGGCAACGCCAGCGTCACTGACGGCGACCACGCTGCCTTTTTCTGCGCAAGCTTGAATCAGAGGGAGCGCCTGCACGCAGGTTTCCATAATCTCAAGCGGCGGTTTCACGGCGCTTTTGAGAGCCTGCTCCATGACGCGCGCTTTTTCCGCAATCTCCTCATCGGTACCCTTCGGCAGACGATAAGCCTGCGCAAGCGGTTCAAAAGCAGTTGCATCCTCGTCCATCAACGAAAGAAACCGGCTGGTTAATGCTTCTGTTTGCAGTAGCAACGCCTGCATCTCGCCTTCAACGGCGGCATATTTTGCCTTTCCGACGGTAAGAGAGGCGACCATATGTGTCAGCGCAGCAGAGAGTGCGCCGACGAGTGCGCTTGCGCCGCCGCCGCCCGGAACAGGTGCCTTGGAAGATAGCTCGACTAGAAAAGAATCCAGTGTTTGATCGTGAAAAGCCATTGGGTCCTCCTGCAATATGTTTTTTAATAATGCGTATGGAACGAAGCAAAGGTATGGCACAAAAGTCGCGAATTATTTCGCGCCTAGTGCTGCGCGTACTTCGCCGAGCATATAGAGCGAGCCAAGCGCGCAGACGATTCCGTCTTTTCCCGCACGAGAGATAGCGAGGGAAACTCCCTCCGAAACGCTATTGCAGGCGGTTGCGACAAGATTGCTTGCCCGAAGCAACGTGGCGAGTTCCTTCGCTTCCATCGCGCGCGGGTTGTCCGGGGTTACCGTAATAAACTCCTGCGCAATAGGAGCAAGCTGTTCAATCATATGCGGGATGTCCTTGTCTGCCATGATGCCGAGTAGGAACGTAATTTGCCGATCGGGAAAGTGCTGTTTGAGACTCTCGACTACGGCGGCGATGCCCTGCGGATTGTGTCCGCCGTCCGCAATGAAGATTGGATCTTTTCCAAGCAGCTCAAACCGCGCAGGCCAGCGCACGAGCAAGAGACCATCTCGTAAATTTTGATCGGAAACGATCCAGCCTTTTTTGCGCAATTGCTCAATCGCTGTAATCACAACGGCGGCATTTTTCGCCTGATAGGTCCCCGTTAATCCGCAGGCTAGCGCGCCATAAGGCACGCAGTCGAAGCGTAGTGCGTCGAGCCAGGGGGAGACGTTTGAGATGCGGTTGTGATCGGTAACGGTGATTGCCGCACTGCGCTCCTGTGCTACCTCAACAAATACAGCGTCTGCCTCCGGGTTTTGATCATAGATGACGACATCGCCGCCGGGTTTGATGATGCCGGCTTTAGCGCGCGCAATATCTGTAATTGTCGGGCCAAGCTCGCGCGTATGATCCAACCCGATGTTGGTGATAACGGCAAGCTCCGGTGTGTCAATGACGTTGGTCGAGTCCAGCTCGCCGCCAAGTCCGACCTCTAGCACGACGATATCCGCTTTTTGGCGTGCAAAATATTCAAAGGCGATCACGGTGATCAGTTCAAATTCGGTTGGATGATCCGCCATCGCTTCCGCATGCGGTCGAACGTATTGCGTGATTTCGGACAACTCGTCATCCGAAATTGATTCTCCGTTTGTCTGCATACGTTCATTAAAACGGTTGATATAGGGGGAGATGTAGAGTCCCGTCCGGTAACCAGCAAGAGAAAGAATCTTGGCGAGCATTGCCGCGGTAGAACCCTTGCCGTTGGTTCCAGCAATGTGAACAAACTTGAGCTTATTCTGCGGGTTGCCGATGCGAGAGAGCAGTTCCCGTGTACGCTCCAGCCCTAGGCGACTGCCGCGCCAGGTGACGTGATGGATATAGGTCATTGCTTCATCATAGGTCATTTTGTTAAGCGAGGGTGCGTCTGAGGATTGGTCTATGCGAGTGTTACTGTTGGATTGGCGCATTGCTTTTTCACCAAACATGCGATTGAGCAGGGTTACAAGCATAGTGTTGACGATCATGATGATGCCAACAGGCAGGATGCGCGCCGTAAGCAGCGCGGAAAACGGAATCCCAATCAGGCCGGAAAGCGCATAACTTTTAAAGAGATACGAGCCGATGAGTTCGGCGGGAATGACGATACAAACCGCTCGGAGCAACGCGTTCTTTGGTTTAATCCATTTTGCGAGGAGACCTGCAACGGCGCCGATGAGAAGGAATGCAATCGTCAGCGGGGGATAGTATGCGCCCGCTGTTGGGAACAGAATGGTGCCAAGCATATCGGCTAGCGCGCCAATGAGCCCGCCAGCAAACGGCCCAAACCAGATGCCGCCGAGTAGAATCGGCACGCTGTCAATGCTCAAGCGAATCGAATCCGTAAGCTGCAGCATGAGAAACTTGGATAATACGATCTGTAGAGCGATGAGCATCGCCATCAGGGATAGCCGCTTAGGGGTGATGTGTTTCATAGTAAAAATCCTCCTTGTTTTGCGCTGCACCAAATGCAGAACCGCCTCTAAGAAGGATGTTCCCGTTTTTGTGCAGTAGTGGACGCGATATTGCACCGCAAGCGCGCGGGCGCTTTTCGTGCAGAGGCGACTTCCCATCCTTCTGCCACTTAACGCGCAATATCTACTCTACTTCTTCTATAGGTTTGCATTCATTTGAGACAATTTCTCAAAAGAATGGATTGATTATATCGTATTTATAAGAAAACGAAAAGCGGAATCTATCTCGATTCCGCTCTGGATCGTATACCCGCGTCGAATACCACATCCGCAACATCCTCGTATCGGTTGAGGGTATAGAGATGAACGCCGCTTGCACCCTCTTGCAAAAATCGTTTGACGAGCGAGACGGTGAACGCATGTCCGGCGGCGCGAAAACTCTCTTCGCTGTCGCCATACCTCCCGACCAACGCCGCAACCTCGGCGGGAATGGAACAGCCGTTGCTGAGCGTCATGCGAACGAGGCCATCTTTCTTGAGAAGTGGAAGCACACCGGCGACAATCGGGATGGTGACGCCGCGGTGTCTGGCGCGATCCACAAATCGCAGATAGTTCTCCACGCTATAGCAGAGTTGTGTGATGAGGAATGATGCGCCAGCATCCTGTTTTCGTTTTAGTGCGTCGATATCACGATCCAGCGAATCTGCAAGGAGATGTTTTTCCGGATAACAAGCAGCTCCGATGCAAAAGTGATCAAACTCGTTTCGAATAAACGAAATCAGTTCGTTTGCATGCGAAAAATCGCCATTTGTGTGCGCTGCACCAGCGGGAAAATCGCCGCGCAGCGCAAGAATATTTTGTACACCGGCGGCATCATAGGCTTCGAGCGCCTGTAGAACGTCCTGTTTGCGGTTGCCAACACAGGTATAGTGGGAAAGGGCTTCACTTTTTCTGCCGCGTTGAATGCTGGAGACCACCTCAAGATTCCTGCCCTTGTTGGAACCCATCGCGCCATAGGTGCAACTGATGAAATCCGGCTTAAGCGCATAGAGCTTTTCGAGTGTCTCCAACAGTGGTTCAATCGGTTTTTCCTGCTTGGGCGGAAACACCTCAAAGGAGAGCGTTTTACCCGAATGGAGTTGATCGATAATCTTCATGAATGATCCAGTCTTGCAGTAATATGCTATTTTAACAAATATAGCATTACTTTTTTTGTAACACTAACTCACAAAGGACTTGGCAAGCACCGTTGCAGAGGCTGCGTCTGCCGCAAAGCCGTCGGCGCCAATCTGCGAGGCAAACTCTTTTGTAATCGGCGCACCGCCAACAAGGATATGAAATCCGTTTCGTTTTTCATGCCGATTCAGCTCGGTTACGATATGCTTCATCGAGGGCATGGTCGTGGTAAGCAGGGTGGAAAGCGCGATGATACGGACATTCTCATGCGTTGCAAGCGCCTCATCAAATCGCTCGTAGGGCACATCCACATCCAAATCAACCACTTCAAAACCTGCGCTTTCCATCATCATGGCGACAAGATTTTTACCGATATCGTGCATGTCTCCCTTGACCGTGCCTATGATTGCCGTGCCGAGCCGGCCTGTCGCGTCTTTGGAAAGATGTGGTTTGAGCACCTCAACCCCTTTTTTCATCGTGCGCGCAGAGATCAACATCTCCGGTACGAACGCCTCGCCGCGGCTAAAGCGCTCTCCGACCGCGCTCATGGCATCCACCATGCCGAGATTGAGAATGTCCATCGGTTCTTCACCTGCATCAATAGCGGACTGTACAAGCTCCGCAACGATTTTAATCTTTCCAGTTTCAATGGCGGAAGATATCTGCTCAATGTTTGTCATAGTCCCTCCAACAATCCTGCAATTAAGACAGTATTATATACCCCGAAGCGGAAGAAAACGCAAGAATCACTCTTTTTTTGCGCCAAACTTTCCTTCACGGAATGCACTGATATAGTCCATGCAATACTCGTCATCGCCTAGCAGGGCTTGGGTTGCATGCAGAAGCCCGACCATTTCACGATCCAGAATGTCCATGATGGCGGCGTCCATACCTGCCTGC
>JAEWYV010000039.1 GCA_023458615.1 Bacillota bacterium | reverse complement strand
CCGCATCACCACCTCTATGAGGAATACTGTGAGAAAATCAATCAAATCTACGGACAGTACACAGATTTGGTGGAGCCCTTCAGCATCGATGAATCCTGGCTCGACGTCAGCGGCTCGATGTTTCAGTTCGGCTCCGGACGCGAAATTGCGGACGAGCTGCGCAGACGCGTGTTCGAGGAGTTTGGAATCACCATTTCGGTCGGCGTTTCCTTTAATAAGATCTTTGCCAAGCTGGGCAGCGATTATAAGAAGCCGGATGCCACAACGGTCATCACACGCGAAAATTTTCAATCGATTCTCTGGCCGCTTTCCGCGCGGGATATGATGTTTGTCGGCAGCGCATCCGCCGAGCGCCTTGCAAGCATGGGCATCGACACCATCGGCGCCATCGCCAACGCGGGCCGCGAGCAGATGCGCGCGATCCTCGGACGAAGCGGCGACACCATCTGGGAATATGCCATGGGGCTGGACAATCAGCCCGTTATACCCGCGCAGGATGCGGGCGCGCCCAAAAGCGTTGGCAACAGCATCACCTTTCCCCACGATCTAAAGGACCGGCAGGAGATCTGCGCGGGGCTGCTCGCGCTGAGCGATCATGTTGGGTCCCGTTTGCGAAAGCACGGTTTGTATTGCTCGACGGTGCAGATTCAGATTCGCGACCCATACTTTAAAACCATCTCGCGCCAGCAGAAACTACTAGCGCCCACCAATGTGACCAAGGAGATCTACGATGCGGCGGTCGCTATCGCAGAAAAATCCTGGCCGATGACGGCTCCTGTCCGTCTGCTCTCGGTAACAGGAACGAACCTGACGGATTGCTGCACCGAGCAAATGACGCTGATTGGCGATACGACGGAAGAAAAGCTCAAAAACGCCAAGCGGGATCAGGCGATGGATTCCATCCGCTCCCGATATGGAAAAGATTCCATTTCCTATGCAAGGTTGATGAAAAAGCATTAAGTGTGGAGCTGCCATCGCGCCCCGTCTCTTTTTTATTCTGTTCATTAAAATACCCCGATGCTTGTTCAGGCATATGCCTGTTTCGCATTGGGGCATTTTTTTGTTTGAAGCGTTTTTTTATCGACGGCTTGCTTAATCGACCGCCGCGTTCTTCGGGGACTGCAAAATAGAATCCACCATCTTTTCCAGAATGCTGCGGCTTTCGGATTTTTTAATCTTTTCCAGAGCCTTTCTCGCATCCTGTCCGTATTCGCGTGCCTTCTCCTCCGCCATTGCAACCCCCTGGTTCTCTATGACCAACGAGCGAATGCGATCGACATGCTCCGCCGAGAGGTCGCTATGGAAAACCAACTCGCTCAGTGCGCCAGTGGGCTCATTTTGAAGCGCGAATAGTATCGGGAGGGTGATGTCGCCCTTTTTGATGTCGTTTGCAACATTTTTGCCGATGGTTGCGTCCTTGCCCAAATAGTCCAGACAATCGTCAATAATCTGAAATGCCATGCCGATGCAATATCCCGCCTGTACCAGGGCGCGTTGCGTCTGGTTGTTTGCGCCCGCCTCGTATGCCCCCGCAAACAGGCTCATCGAGAACAGCGCGGCGGTTTTGCCCGCAATGATCTCCAAATATTGATCCAGACCAAGCGTGTCACTATATCGATGGGCGAACTGGGAGAGTTCCCCTTCGCAGATTGCCATGATGCTATGTGAGAGGTTCTTGAGCATCTCGGCGGGATAGTCCCCCGCAAGCAGATCGAATGTTTTTGCAAATACATAGTCGCCCACAAGGACGGCAACTTCCTTGGAATATTTGCTGTGTACGGTTTCAATGCCTCTGCGGAGTTTGGATTCGTCGATGATGTCATCGTGGATCAGCGTTGCCGTATGCAGCAGCTCCACACAGGCCGCAATCGGGATGACACGCGCGCTTTTATATTTGCCGAGCTTTGCGCCGAGGATGACCATGGCGGGCCGCAGCATCTTTCCGCCGGAGAGAATCACCTCGGTCAGTGGCTCTTTCACCAGCGGCATCGCATCCGAAATGGAATCAAGCATAAACTGCCTGACCGCTTCCAATTCCGATTGTATTGCCGGATGATCTATCCAATAATTGCTCATGTTGTTCCTTTTACCAAATAAGAGAAAACAGGGAACCGCTCTTGCCTGCATTGTGTGCTCTGGCACAGTATGATTTCTATCGCTTACATTGCTTTTTCAATGCAAAAGAATGCAATAGCGCATGATTCCCTGCCGGATTAGAAAACAAATCGGGCGGAGCAACCCAATATCCCCCGCTTTGGAGGATATGGAGCAGCCGCCCGGTTGATGTTACTCGTCATCCGTATGATCGTAATACAGATAGCTCTTGCCTGCGAGTCTCGTTTTGATCCAGCGCTTTTTGAGCCACGGTATGACATAATAGTCCAATCCGAACGTGCGCCCTGCGCCCATGAGAATCGCAATGCCGCCAAAGAAATACCACATCATCGTAACATCCGCCATGCCCGTCATCGCAATTGCGATGGTCATAACGATGCTGATGAGCGCCATCGGGAAGGTGAACAGACCGCCCATGAAGCTAAGTCCGATCAAAATCTCCATGATAACCATCATGATCTGAACCGGAACTTCGATCGGCGCAATCCAGTGATTCATAATCCAAACCACAAACTTCGGCGCATGCAGGAGCGCTTCGCCATATCCGGAAGGCTTATGGTTAACCACCCACTGGAAGATGCCGGGAAGCTGTGCTGCGGCTTGTGTTGCCTGATTGGCAACCTCCGCGACAGCCCCGGTTGCGGCGCTGACCGCATCCGCGGCACCTTGCGCAACCCCCGTTGCCGCGCTGACCGCGTCGGCTGCGCCTTGCGCAACGCTCGTTGCCGCGCTGACCGCGTCCGAAGCGGCTGCCGCCTGTGTTGCAACATTCCCCGCCAGATAGTTGACCGTGTTGACGACCTGCGGAGAGTTAAACCAGCCTTCGGAAATCTTCACGACGCCTTCCGTCAGCCACATAAAACCGAGCCAGAGGCGGAACGGCACCATCCAGAAATTCGGGCTGCGCTTGGAAAAATGTCCGCCAACAAACGAACGCTTATTCTTGATGTTGAAGATTTCATGGCGCAGATAGTTTGCAACCTGCATGAACCCCGCAACCATAAACTGATAATAAACATTGACAAAGTGCTTGACGAAAATCGCAAACCAGCCGGACGCTAAAAACCCGATGTTTGCCACGCCGCGCCGGGAGCCGACCGAAACCATGAACCCGTTGTACTTCTGTTCGTGTACATGAAAATGCTTTGTACCCTTGATCTCCTCGGCGATATTCAGCGCCGCGGTATGCGCGGACTGTTCCGCTGCCTGCACGATCTGCGGCATGAATCCCTTCGCATCTTCATAGAACGCGCAGTCGCCTGCAACATAGATGCCCTCGATGGGCTGGCCGTCCTGCAGGCCCTGCATGTATTCGTTGACGCAGATGCGAGAACCCTTACCCTTGTCAAGGTCAAAGTCCTGCGCACCTTCGACGCACTTGATGCCCGCCGACCAGATCAACGTATAGCTCGGGATAACCGTTCCGTCTGCGAGTGTAAACGAATCCGGCTTGACCTCTACAATGGCGGAGTGCTTCAGCAGCGTAACGCCAAGTTTCTTGAAGTAATTATCCTCGATCTTCTTGACCAGCTTATCGCTGTTGAGCATGCCGAGGATGCGATCCAATGCCTCGATATTATAGATGGTAACGTCGTCAGGATTGATGTTGTATTTCGTGCAAAAATGCTTCTTCGACTCACCCAGCTCGCCAACCATCTCAACGCCGGTAAAGCCGCCGCCACAGACCGCAAACGTTAAGAGACGCTTGCGCTCGTCCGCATCCTCTTCATAAGAAGCGCGCTCAAACATATGCTCCACATGCGCGCGCAGTTTGATGGCATCCTGATAGGACCAAAGGGTATGTGAGTTTTCCTCCGCGCCCTTTACGCCAAAGAAGTTCGGCTGGCTGCCGATGGCAATGATCAAATAGTCAAAATCATACGCCGTTTTGGCACCAAAGACCTTTTTTTCGGTCATGTCGCAGCGCGTGATCTCGTCCGTAACGACCTTTACCTTTCGTCCGCGGAAAATCTTTCGCAGATCGATTTTGATGGAATCCGCCTCGGTGCGATGTCCGGCAACTTCGTGCAGCTCGGTCATCAGCGTGTGGAATGGATTCTTGTCGATCAGTGTGATTTCAACGTCATCGTCCTTGCGAAAAATCTTGTGCAGGGTCTTTCCTGCTTTTACGCCCGCATAGCTTCCGCCAAGGATGAGTATCTTTTTTTTCATAACTTTCCTTCTCCGTTACCAAACTGAATGTCGCAATGAATATGCGTCTTCTAGAACGCATAACTATCACAGATCAAATGAATACGTTATCATTATACTGATTGTTTCAAAATTATCAAGTGCCACACAACGTATTTCGTGTCGATCCAATTTAAAATGATAATAAATCCGATTTTTCACGAGTTAGCCACTATTTGTTGTATCGATAACACGCGCTCTTTATTGCGCAACAGGTGTTGTGTAAGATTTTAGGGTACGTCATCTTCCCCTTTTGCGATTTGCGGGAAGCAAATTCGATTCATTGGCACCGTATATTGTGATTGCATAGACAAGTCAAATTATTTTATTTTTTTAATTTATTTTATTTGCATTAGATTGATAAAATTTCATCTTTTAGGATATATTAGTATTAATTACGTGGAGGTATGGTTATGAAAAAAAGAGTATTACTAGTTATGATCGCTCTCGTGCTGATGGTCTCCATGTTTGCCGGCTGCGCAGCGGGCAAATATAAGGACGGCGTGTACTTTGCAAAGGGTGAAGCGAGCCAGGGCTGGATTCCCTTCGTCACCGTTACGGTGGAAAAGGGCAAGATCGTCAGCGCCTACTGGAGCGCCACCGGTGTTGTTCCTTCCGGCGACAAGAGAATCCTTTCCCAGGACGGCCAATATCCGATGGTTGCGGCAGGCGCCAAGTCGGAATGGTATGAGCAGGCGAAAGCCGCCGAAGACTGGCTGGTGAAAAACCAGGATCCGACCAAGTTTGAGAGCCTCTATTCCGACAGCGAAGGGCACACCGCCGCGCTGAAAACCGACAGCGGCGCAAGCGTCTCGATCCATGTTATGGAGTTCTTCAAGCTGGTTTCTGCCGCGCTGGCATCTGAGCCGGTTCCGGCTGGCCAGTATGGCACCACCACGGTTGTCACCGCTAAGGGCGAGCCCGACGAGAACGGCTGGCAGCCGCTTGCCGAGTTCATCGTTGTGAACGGAACCATCGTTTCCGCAAACTTCGACGCGATGTATTCCAAGGAATATGTTGCAGATGGCGAAAACGCCAACGCCAAGTACTTTGTTGTGGATGGCGACAAGGCCACCGCGCAGTCGAAGGATCAGCTGAAGGAAGCCTATGGCATGACCGCCGCGGGCAGCAAGCTGGAATGGTATCAGCAGGCGCAGCTCCTTGAGGACTACGTCGTTGCCAACCAGACCATCTACCCCGTCACTGCCGATGGTCACGCCGATGGCGTCGCAAGCGTTTCTATCCATGCGATTGCTTACTACGATCTTTTCAATCAGGCATTCGGGAAATAATTCCCCACCTCAGCAAGAGCGCAAAAGGCATGGCCGATTTGGCTGTGCCTTTTTCTTTCTTGTGTCGAGGGCTGTTGCAATGCAATTTGAGTCGTATATAATGGAAATATGATACATTCAGAATTCGAAACCATCGGGGGCTGCGCATGAAATGTCTGGTTGTCAGCGACATTGATTCCTCAAGAGAAGAAAAGGTTCAGTTTCTGCACGAAATGAATCTGTTCTCTACGGTTGGCAGTACCCCGACCGCTGAACTGGCTATGGGCAAGCTCAAGAAGTTTACCTTTGACATCGTACTGCTCGATTTGGCCTCCGCTCGGGAAGCCAATATGGATTTGTTAAAATGGATTCGCGCCGAGAAAATATTCGTGTGCGTCATGATGCTCTCGTCGGAAAACAGCGTGGAGTATATTTCGGAAGCCTTCAGCTATGGGGTTTCGGACTATATCATAAAGCCATGCAGCAATATCCGCTTTCGCGATGGCATTTTGCGCGCCGTTTCCAAGCGGGAATGCCTGCTGCAGTTTCAGTCCATGACGCAAGAGGAGATCGATCACTGTATTTCTCACAGCGTCTATATAGCGCCGGACGACAGCGCAAAAAAAGGAATTTCCAATGAAACCTTCTCCTTTGTTCGCGGCATCGTCTCCCGCAGAGAGGACGGCTTCACGGTAGCGGATATCGCCGCGTCTACCGGGCTCTCCCGCATCACAGTTCGAAAATACCTGGACCGGATGTGTGAAAGCGGAATGCTTCGGGCCGAGCTGGATTACGGCGAGGTTGGTCGCCCGCAGAAGCTCTATCATAATTCCGAATTGGAAAAAGGCCCCGAAGCGAGATAAAACCAAACGAAAGAACCAACTATTGAAACAGATATAAGGATAATGGAATGCGAAAGAAGTTACTCATCCCGATTCTAATGCTCGTTACGTTACTCACAGCGTGCTCCGCAGAGCAGGAGGTACTAGACGGCAGAACGTTTGCGCTGGATACGCTTATTGAGTTAAAAATCTATCAATACAATAAAAAAGACAGCGACACCCTGATTCAGGATTCCTTTGATTGGATTCGTTCCCTTGAAAACACACTCAGCATGCATGTAGAGGGAAGCGATGTTTCCAATCTCAATCAAAGCGCTGGCATCAAGCCCGTCAAAGTCAGCGATCTGACCTATCGCGTCTTAAAGGACTCCCTGTTTTTCAGCGAGAAAACCGGCGGTCTGTTTGATGTTACCACAGGCCCGCTGATCGATCTCTGGGCAATCGACCCGCCAAACGGGCACTACCCGTCGCAGGCGGAACTGGACGCAGTTCTCCCGTTGATTGACTATCATAAAATGCAGTTTTTGGACGATGATCAGATAGAATTGCAGGACAAGGGCATGGTGGTCAACCTTGGAGCGATTGCAAAGGGCACCATTGCAGACGAGGTGAAGACCTATCTGCTCAACCGCGGTGTGACCAGCGCGCTGATCAACCTCGGCGGCAACGTGCTTGCCGTCGGTTCCAAACCGGATGGCAGCAGCTTTGTTATCGGCATTCAGGACCCCAACAGTCCCATCGGCGATTATTTGATGAGCTTGCAAATCGATGATGAGTCGGTCGTTTCATCCGGCGATTATGAGCGGTATTTTGTCTACAACGGAAAAATCTACCATCATATTCTCAACCCCAAGACTGGATTTCCGGCGGATACCAACATCAAGCAGGTAACGATTGTAACGAAGAATTCGCAGAAAGCGGACGGCCTCTCCACCTCTGTACTCCTGCTCGGTGTTAAAAAGGGAATCGAACTGGTAGAATCGCTCGATGGCGTAGAGGCCATCCTCATCTCCAAGGATCACTACATCTACTTTACCGAAGGGCTCCGCGGAAAATATGAAACGCAGAGTAGCCTGATCGGCAATTACAAAATTACCGATCAGCTCTCCGACCTATATTGATTGAAAAGCGAGTTGTTAGGCCAGCCAGTGCAGGAGCGATGCATCCAGAATGCCTAAGCCGATTGTGATAATCAGAGACACACTAATCTGCACAAAGCTCGCAACAATAAGTCCGAAGGTATCTTTTTTTGTTGCGTTTGCTGCAAAGCGTTTGATGTTTTTGGCGAGCGGAATCATCGTCAACAGCGCCAGCAAAGAGTAAAGCGGTAAATAGCGCAGAACAACCGCCGCGACGATAGCGACATAGGCAAGGGCGTACAGCAGTTTTAAGAGCACAAGCGCCTTATCCTTGCCGACCAGAACCGGTAGCGTATAGCGCTTATTTTGCAGGTCATCCTCAATGTCACAGATGTTGTTGCCCAGCATGATATTGGCAATGCCAAAGACGCACGGCAGCGAAACGAGCAGAATTCCGACAATTTGATAGACATCCAACGTGACAGAGAGCGTCGGCGCTGCATATGTAATATTCAGCACATTTTGATCAAACACATTGGCATAATATGTGATGAACGGTATCCCGATGCCCATCGTAAGCCCGGAGAAAATTTCGCCAAACGGCGTTCTCGAAATCGGCATTGGCCCAAAGGAGTACAGAAAACCGATTGCAAAGCAAACCCCGCCGAGCAGGAGCGTAATGATATTCGTCCGGTAGACGAGCAAAACGCCCAATGTCGCAGAGAGCAGAAACATAACCACAATCACGATTTTAACAGTTGAGGTTTTGAGGTTGTATTGCACGATAGAATTATGGACTTCATAATTGTAGCCGTGCTTTTTAATTGCCCGAGAATAATCTCCATAATTATTCAGCGCCGTAACGGTCATGTCAAATATGATCATCGAGAAGAACATGATTACCATATTTAGCGTATTGATCTGCTTTGTGCTGTAAAGCACATAGAGCAGAGCCGTAAAAAAGGGAATCACGCTGGCAACCTTGGTTTGAATCTCCACCAGTTTCAAAAATGCTTTAATCTTCATATTTACCTATCTACGCACCCGCCAAAATAATTCAATGCATTATACCAAAGGAACGCCCATGTCGCAACAGCGCGGGCTTCTTCCTGTCGCTTTAACACCGCAAAAATCATGGTTCGGCGGATCATATATTTTTTAATATTAGTTGCATTTTGCAATTGTTTTGTGTTACAGTTATTGCAAGACGAGGTGGTTTTATGAAAACACAGATGGAAAGCAATCAACTGCGCGAACTCATTCGCATTCTGGAGCGAAAACTCGGTGTGCTGGAGGACGGTGAAATGGCCTGCTGCGGCATCTCGATGGCGCAGTGTCACGCACTGGTCGAGATTGGACGCGCGAAAAGCATTTCTTTGGTCGATCTGGCAGGTCTACTCAATCTGGATACCAGTACAATGAGCAGAACCGTCAACAATCTGGTCAATAGCAATATGGCCGAGCGCGAACTGGATCCGAACGACCGAAGGTATGTCCGAATTCGACTCACACCGGAGGGCTTGGAACAGTTTTC
>JAEWYV010000038.1 GCA_023458615.1 Bacillota bacterium | reverse complement strand
ACCGGCGATGCGGCGAGGGTGGAGAGCCCGAGCACGGTGCCCGTCGAGAGACTCAACAGCCCTTCGTGAATATTGCCTGTCCCGATCATGCCGCAAAAATGGTCGAGCGTGCCGTTGTTGACCGTTGCTTCGGCTGGGAGTCCGAGGCGCAGCGCAACGTCGGGGAGCAGCGTGCCGATCACCGAACAGGGCTCGGCAAGCGGCGGCAATTGCGACTCCTGAATGCCGAGAAACGCGAGCATCTCCGGCCAGTAACGGCGCTCGTAGATATCAAAGTAATAGGTGAATGTCGCTATGGAACAATCCGCAAGCAGTGTTCCAGTAAGCCGATAGGCGACATAGTCTTTGAGCAGTACATAGCGCGCGGCGGCGGTAAAGACATCCGGTCGATGCGCACGGAGCCAAAGTATCTTGGTGGCGGGCCAGGTGGGCAGCGTTGCGGGCTGACCCGTTCGCGCATAGCACGTCTCGCGGGAAAACGCCTGCTCCAATGAGGCGCATTCTTCTGTAGAGCGTTCATCCATCCAGGAGATGGCGTTCATCAACGGCTCTCCGGAGTTGCCCAAAACCAACAACGACTCCGCCTGCCCCGTGAGCGTGATGGAGATTTTCTCGCCGTTGTAGCCACTGGAGACGGCGCGAATCAAATCCAATAAGCCGGAGATGTATTCCCCCGGCTCAAACTCGACGAAACCATTCGTGCGAATATAGTCTACCGGCGCACTTTGCGTTGCAAGGCAGTGCATTGCTTCGTCATAGAGCGCTGCTTTGGTATTGGTGCTGCCGAGATCGACGGCTAAAAACAGCATATCATATCATCCTTTGGATTCAATTTTTGCCCGCCGCGCGGCGAACAGGGAGAGTAGCGCGGCAACCGCCGCCGCAACTGCAAGCAGCAAAAATGCAGCTCGCAGATTCAGCTGCGCGGAGATAACGCCCATCAGCGCGGGAAACAACGCTCCTCCTAGGCCACAGCCCGCGCTCATGAGCCCCATCGCCCCACCGGATGAGCCGGGGCAGCGCGCGGCGGCGAGATTCATCAGGCTCGACCAGACAGGCCCAAACGCAAAGCCGATCAGCGCGCAGACGACCAGCGCGGGAACGGGGAGTTTGAGCAGCCAGAGCGCGAGAAAGAGCGCGCCGGACACGCCGAGGCAAGCGACCAGCGCCCGCTCCGGCTTGATTGGCAGGAGACCAAAGAGCAAGCGCGAGAGCGCCATGCTCGCCCAATAGGCGGAGATGGCATATGCCCCAAGCGACACCGCGCCAAGCCCCAGGGTAAAAAACGATTCGGTGAAGTAACCAAAGCCGTTTTCCAGCCCGACATAGAGCAGGATTGAGGCAAAAAAGAGCGTAAACGGCAAATCTTTGAAATAGAGCGCAGGGGAAACGGATGATTGCTCAACGACCTTGCCCGGTGTGGCAGAGATTGGGAGGAAGAATAGAAAGAGCGCAGAGACCAGTGTGCCTGCCATGCACAGAAGGAACATCATTCGCCAGCTGGTGCCAAGTAACCCCGTAAAATACTGGGTCAGAACGGGGCTAATCACTGCGCCTAGGCTCAGCGCACCTTGCGAAAGATTGACAAACCGTGCGCCGTCCTCCGGCGAGGCATCCGCGAGCGCGGCAGACCCCGCTGTTTCGCAGACGCTGTAGCCTGCGCCGATGAGGAACACCCCTGCGGCAAACGCGAAAACCCCGCCCGCGAGCGAGGCAAGCAGACAGCCAAACAGCAGTACGACAGAGAACGAGAGGATGACGATCCGCTTGCCAATGCGATCTGCCATACTGCCAAAAAGCAGTGGCATCAGGATCACACTGCTGTATTGCGCGGCAACAAGCAGACCGGAGCCGATGGAATCGATAGAAAACTCGGCAGAGATGCCGCGCAGGGCAAACTGGAACCCGCCCATTTCGAATCCGACAAAGAACATGAGCGCGCAAAACGCAGGCAGAAACGCAGGAGCGCGCCTAGACGAGCCGGACATCGACGCCCTCTTCCTGCACCTGCCGAATCAACGTTTCGTCCGCGTTTCGGTCGGTCACGAGAATCGTTCCGCTGGAGAGCGTGCTGATGCGTGAGAAGCTTTCGCGTCCGAGTTTGGAGCTATCTGCAACAATGACGGGCGTTTGCGCGCGCTCCACCATGATGCGGTCAATGGCGCTCTCCTCCGCGTGATAGGTGGTGATGCCCGTGCCGGGATTCACGCCGTCTACGGAGAGAATCGCCCAATTGGCGCGATAGCGGGAGATCTGTTCCTTGACGTCCTCACCATAGGTAAACGAATATTGCGCGCTGATATCTCCGCCGAGCAGGATGACCCGAAAGGTTGGAAGCCCGCCGAGTTCCACGGCAACGGAGATGGAATTTGTGACCACGTTTAGATTTTTACGCTGTTTGAGCTCCACGGCGGTGAAATACGTCGTCGTGCCAGAGTTGATGAAGAGGGTATCTCCGTCCCGCACCAGCGAAGCGGCAGCGGCGGCAATCGCCTTTTTGTTCTCCATGTGCTCCTGCTTGCGGCGCTGAAACTCTAGATTATAGTAGTTCTTCATGGTCTGGATTGCGCCGCCCTGCGTGCGCTCTAGGTAGCCGTCCTGCTCGAGCGCGTCAAGATCGCTGCGGATGGTGACGACGGTTGCGCCGAGGGCGTCGCTGAGCTGGGCAACGCGAACCTGCCCGTCCCGCCGGAGAATCTCCAATATCTTTTTTCTGCGTACGTCAATCTTCAGTTCTCCAGCCATGGCTTCCAGCCTCCTGTAATCAAATCTGTCGTATTTCCGGCTATTATATCACGCGAGAAGGTGCCATTACAGCGTTTCGGTGTGGTTGAGCCGCGCGCCGACCGCGCCGCCGGGATGGATGAGCGCAAACTGCTCGCTTTGATAGCCGGTTTGTTCAATCAACGCCGCCTGCAACGCGTCAAAGAGCACGGAGAGCACGGTAAAACTCGTTGTGCCCTGCATATTATGGCGGTCTACCTCCTTGGTGACCAGCATCTGCAATACGATGTCCGCTCCCTTTGCCAGCGGGGAATCGAGGTTTTCCGTCACGGAGATGACGGTGACACCCTTTGCCTTGCAGATGGCAAGAATCGGCAGCAACTCCGCCGTCTTACCCCCGCGCGAGGCAAAGAGCATGACGTCTCCCTTTTGCAGGTATCCGGTTGCGCCGTGTACCGCCTCCGCCGGGGAGATAAAGCGCGCAGGACGCTCGATACAGCACATCAGATGCGCAAAATGCTGGCAGCAGATGCCGGAGTGTCCACAACCGCTGGCGGCAATGCGGGGGGCTTGGCTGAGGACCTCCACCGCGCGGAGGAAGTCCTCCTGTATAATGCCGCTCAGCGCATGCGTGACGGCGTCTGCTTCTATCTGATACGCTTGCTGCGCAGTCAACCAAATCTTGTTTTCTTCCATAAATAACACCTCCTGCGATTTTGTGTGGTAATAAAGCGAGTATTTCTCATGTGGCGGTGTAAGCGGCACCAAAGAGACACAACGAGAGAAAAGAAAATGTTATTTTCCATATACAGTATAAAATCAACCCAAAAAGAAATCAATAGAGAAAATAGTAGAAAATATTGTTGACGCAAAAGAAAATACGGAGTAATCTGAAGACGTTCTGAATCAATGCTTTTTTCAGAAAGAT
>JAEWYV010000037.1 GCA_023458615.1 Bacillota bacterium | reverse complement strand
GGATGATATTGGCATTCACATCCAATAGATCGCGCGGAGTCATTGCCTTTACCGTTGCCTGCGTACCAACAGGCATGAAGATCGGTGTTTCAATGTCTCCATGTGGCGTATGCAGCACGCCGTGGCGTGCGCCGGTCTGCTTGCAGATGTGCTTGAGTTCAAATGTAAAAGGGCTTGCCATATGGCGTATCACCTGTATTTTCTATATAATATTATTATAATATTAGCATCGCATCGCCAAAGCTGAAAAACCGATAGCGTTCCTGAATCGCGTGCTCATAGCAGCGCAGCGCCTCTTCTCGACCCATAAACGCCGAGATGAGCATGAGCAGTGTGGACTCCGGCAAATGAAAGTTGGTGATCAGTGCGTCAATTGCCTTAAACCGGTATCCGGGGGTGATATAGATCCCCGTCCAATCACTTCCGGCATGGATCACGCCCTTCTCATCGGCAACGCTCTCCAGCGAGCGGCAGCTTGTGGTTCCAACGGCAAAGACCCGACCGCCCCTCATTCTTGCGGCATTGATACGATCCGCCGCCGCATTCGAAACCTCGTAATACTCCTTGTGCATCACATGGTCTTCGATATTCTCCTCTGCGACAGGGCGGAAGGTTCCGAGCCCCACATGCAGTAATACGTCTGCAATTTCTGTCCCTTGCGCATGGATTTTTTCTAACAACTCTTTTGTGAAATGCAACCCTGCCGTAGGGGCAGCCGCAGAACCATTGATTTCGGCATAGACCGTTTGATAGCGGGTCTTGTCCTCCAGCCGCTCGGTAATGTAGGGTGGCAGCGGCATTTGACCAGCCCGGTCAAGCACCTCTTCAAAGATACCATCGTAGAGCAACTCAATTGTCTTTCCGCCGTCTGCCTCGGTATCTCCGAGTACGCGGACGCCAAGCTCCTCATTGACGCGATATTCCCTGCCGATCACCGCCCTGCGCGCAGGTCGGGCCAGGCACTCCCAGGTTTTTTCACCCGTTCTCTTTAATAGAAGAAACTCCATGTTTCCGCCCGTGTCCGGCCGCGTTGCATAAAGCCTTGCGGGCAATACGCGGGTGTTGTTGCGTACCAGAATATCGTTTGGTTGAATAAACCGCGTAATATCGGAGAATACGCAGTCTTCTATGCTGCGTGTTGCGCGGTCGTAAACGAGCAAACGCGAGGCGGAGCGATCCGCAATCGGCGTTTGAGCGATGAGTTCCTTGGGCAGATCGTATGTAAAGTCGCTGGTATGCATCTGTTGTTCTATCCTTGTTAGAGCGCGCAAATCTGCCCGAATATCGGGGCGCGCCGACCGAAGTATTATAACGGAAAGTATCTTTTATTGCAAGTTTCGCGGCTTTTCAACTTCAGATACTACCATTTGTCAAGTATTTTTCAAGATTGTCAGGAGTTGATGTGACGATTGGTACGATTTTACATCGATTTGACATTCTCGGTATTTTGATCAAACATAGCTCGTTTATGCTTAGCCCATGAGAAAGAACAAAAAAGGAGAAACGTTAATGATCAAGAAAATTACCGCGATGTTTATCGCCCTGACGATGGTCGTAGGCCTTGCCGCCTGCGCCAGCACCCCCGCCGCCGTTGAGGCGACCGAAGCCCCCGCCGCGGCAGCCACCGAGGCCCCCGCAGCAGAAGCCACCGAAGCCCCCGCCCCTGCCGCCTTTGATAAGGACATCGTCGTCGTCTCCCGTGAGGATGGCAGCGGCACTCGCGGCGCCTTCATCGAACTCTTCGGCGTACAGCAGAAGGACGCGGACGGCAACAAGGTTGATTACACCACCCTGGATGCCGAAATCGTCAACAGCACCTCCGTCGTGCTCCAGACCGTTGCGGGCAACGATGCCGCCATCGGCTACATCTCCCTCGGTTCCCTGAACGACACCGTGAAAGCACTCCAGATCGATGGCGCAGACGCAACGGTGGACAACGTGAAGTCCGGCACCTATAAGATCTCCCGTCCGTTCAACATCGTTACCAAAGCCGAAGTCTCCGAAGCCGCCAAGGCGTTCATCGACTTCATCCTAAGTGCAGAAGGTCAGGCCGTGGTTGCGGACAACCACTACATCCCGCTGGATAACGCCCCCGCGTTTTCCGGCAGCAGCGTAGCAGGCAAGGTCGTCGTGGCAGGCAGCTCCTCCGTCACCCCGGTCATGGAGAAGCTCAAAGAAGCCTATGTCGCCCTCAACCCCAATGCTGAAATCGAAATCCAGATGAGCGACTCCAGCACCGGCGTCCAGATGGCAATCGACGGAACCTGCGACATCGGCATGGCATCCCGCGAACTCAAGGATAGCGAAACCGCCGAAGGCGTAGCAGCAACCGTCATCGCGACGGATGGCCTCGCAGTCATCGTCAATCTCGCGAATCCGATCACCGGCCTTACCGCCGAGCAGGTCCGCCAGATCTACGTTGGCGAAACCACCAGCTGGGCAGACGTGCAATAACAAAAAAATAGTTGGAGCGACTTGGATGAAAAACAAAAACTCCCTCACGCGTGAAACCGCCGCGGGACGAAATAACCAAGTACGCGAGGGCGCGGCGAGAATCTTATTTCTCGCCGCTGCCTGCGTCAGTATATTCGCCGTACTTTTGATTACGTTTTATCTCTTCGTCAGCGGCGTACCGGCTATTGCCGAGATCGGCGTATTCAAGTTCCTCTTTGGAACCGTCTGGAAGCCGGGTAACGATATCTACGGCATATTGCCGATGATTCTCGGCAGTTTCTATGTCACAGCGGGCGCGCTTGTACTCGGTGTTCCGATTGGCATCCTCACTGCTATTTTTCTTTCGCGCTTTGCCTCGCCAAAGATGATCAGCGTCTTAAAACCCGCCGTGCAGCTGCTCGCCGGAATTCCGTCCGTCGTCTATGGCTTCTTTGGTTTGGTTGTCATCGTCCCGCTGCTTGGCGGGCGCGGCAGCATGCTGGCCGCGAGCATTGTGCTTGCCATTATGATTCTTCCAACCGTTATCACGGTCTCGGAAAGTTCGCTGAACGCGGTAGATCGCTCCTATTACGAGGGCGCACTCGCGCTCGGCGCAACGCATGAGCGATCGGTGTTTTCTATCATCCTCCCCGCCGCAAAGAGTGGCGTCACCGCCGCGGTCATTCTCGGCATCGGCCGAGCCATTGGCGAGGCAATGGCGGTCATCATGGTTGCCGGAAACCAGCCGCGCATGCCGCAGGGAATCATGAAAGGTCTTCGTACCCTGACGACAAATATCGTCATGGAGATGGGCTATTCAGCCGATTTACACCGGGAAGCGCTGATTGCCACCGCCGTTGTGCTATTTGTCTTTATCCTGATCATCAACTTTCTCTTTTCACTCACGAAACGGGGGAATAAATCATGAGACGTCAAAAAATCTCGGCGCTTCTCCTCCGTCTTTCGGTATATCTCGCGTCCATCCTCACCGTTGGCGCGCTGCTGTTTGTGGTTGGCTATATCCTGGTAAAGGGCGTTCCCAACCTGAATTTTAAGATGTTCGCCTGGCACTATAATACGGACAATCTCTCGCTGCTGCCGGCTCTCTTGAACACCATCCTCATGACCATGCTCTCGTTGCTCTTTGCGGTTCCGCTCGGCGTGTTTGCTGCTATCTATCTTGTAGAATACGCGCATCGCGGAAGCAGGCTTGTCCGCATCATTCGAATGAACGCGGAAACGCTTGCAGGCATTCCCTCCATCGTGTACGGTTTGTTTGGTATGCTGTTCTTCGTCACAGCGCTCAAGCTTGGTTTCTCCATGCTCTCCGGCGCGTTGACCATCTCCATCATGATCCTCCCCGTTATCCTGCGCACATCGGAAGAGGCACTCATGAGCGTACCGGACAGCTACCGAGAGGGAAGTTTCGGTCTCGGCGCGGGCAGGTTGCGTACGGTGTTTCGCGTCGTCCTGCCGGATGCAATCCCAGGTATTCTCGCGGGTGTTATCCTCGGCGTTGGCAGAACGGTTGGCGAAACGGCAGCATTGCTGTATACCGCGGGCACCTCTTCCGACACGGTGTCGAGCATCATGGATTCCGCGCGTACGCTGTCTGTTCATATGTATGCGCTCTCCCAAGAGGGACTGTATATCAACCAGACGTACGCTACCGCAGTCGTACTGCTCATCATCGTCATCGGCATCAACGCGCTCTCCGCGTCGGTCGCCAAGCGCGTGAGCAAGCGGAAGATCTAGGGTGAGGAATCTAGCATGATAGAGTTGTTTACATTCGGGCAAAATGCTCAAAAAAACGGATTAAACGAATTGGTTCTATTCGGGCAAAATGCTCATAATGAAAATAGTGTGATTGTGTCGGTTCTATTCGGGCAAAACGCTCATAAAGGAAATAATGTATGAACAAGTTTGAAATTTCAAATCTCGATCTGTTTTACGGGCAGATGCAGGCGCTCAAAAACGTTGAGCTGAAGATCCCCGCGCAGCAGATTACGGCATTTATAGGCCCAAGTGGCTGCGGCAAAAGTACCCTTTTGCGTACGCTCAACCGCATGAACGACCTGGTCGAAGGTTGCCACATCACCGGCAACGTGCTACTCGACGGGCAGGATATCTACAAGGGCGGGCTGGACACCACCATGCTGCGAAAGCGCGTTGGTATGGTGTTTCAAAAGCCGAACCCCTTCCCCATGAGCATTTACGACAATGTTGCCTTTGGCCCGCGCACCCATGGCGTACGCGGCAAAGCGAAGCTTGACGACATCGTAGAACGCTCACTGCGGGACGCGGCCATCTGGGATGAACTCAAGGATCGGCTCAAAAAGGACGCGCTCGGAATCAGTGGCGGGCAGCAGCAGCGTCTCTGCATCGCGCGTGCGCTTGCTGTGGAGCCCGAGGTTGTGCTCATGGACGAGCCGACCAGTGCGCTTGACCCCATCTCAACGAGCAGAATTGAAGACCTTTGCGTGACGCTGCGCGAAAAATATACTATAATCATTGTAACGCACAACATGCAACAGGCCGCTCGTATCTCCGATAACACCGCGTTTTTCCTCCTCGGCGAAATCGTTGAGTACGGGGACACGCAAAAGCTCTTCAGTTTACCGCGCGATAAGCGCACAGAGGATTATATTACGGGGAGGTTCGGTTAATGCGAATCACATTTGAAGAACAGCTGCGGCTGTTAAATCAAGAATTGCTCGAGATGGGCGCATTGATCGAGCATGCCATTCAGTCCGCGAGCGAAGCGCTCATTAAACAGGACGTAGAATCCGCCAATCACGCAATCACCTTTGACCGCGAAGTGGATCAAAAGGAACGCGATATTGAGGCGCTCTGCCTCAAGCTCTTGCTGCAGCAGCAGCCTGTTGCGAAGGATCTTCGCCTTATCTCTGCCGCACTCAAAATGATTACGGATATGGAGCGTATTGGCGATCAGGCGGCGGATATTTCCGGCATCGTCATCTACCTCAACGGCAAACCATACATTAAGTCTTTGGAGCATCTGCCGCAGATGGCGGAGGCAGCCATTCGCATGGTATCCGGTAGCATCGACGCCTTTATCAACAAGGATCTCACCCTCGCGCGGAATATCATCGATATGGATGACGTGATCGACGACCTGTTTGACACCATCAAGGGCGAGCTGATCGAGCTGATTCAGCACGACCCGGCAAACGGCGAGCAGGCGGTTGACCTGCTGATGATCGCGAAGTATTTTGAGCGCATCGGCGATCATGCGCAGAACATTGCCGAGTGGGCGGAGTATTCCATCACCGGTGTACACAAAGGTGCCGAGCTATGATCTATTATGTTGAGGATGACGCGAACATTCGCGAACTCGTGGTGTATACGCTCAACCAAACCGGACTCGTCTCCAAGGGTTTTTCCAGCGCCGCCGCGTTCTTTTCCGCTGTTTCGGAGGAGAAGCCGTCGCTGATCCTGTTGGATATCATGCTTCCGGGAGAAGACGGCCTCTCCATCCTCAAAAAAATCCGTGCCAGTGCCGCAACCACCTCTATCCCCGTGATGATGATCACGGCAAAGACCACAGAGTTTGATAAGGTCTCCGGGCTTGACCTTGGGGCGGATGATTATATCACAAAGCCCTTTGGCATGGCGGAGTTGGTCGCCCGCGTTAAGGCGCTGTTGCGACGCAGCGGCATGAAGACCAGCGCGGAGCGACTGCAGCACGACGAGCTCACCGTGGACATCGCCAAGCATACCGTTTCTGTCGGCGGACAAAATGTGATTTTGACCTACAAGGAATTCTCGCTGCTCGCCTGCCTGATGGAGAACGCCGGACGCGCGTTCACGCGCGAGCAGTTGCTCGAAACTGTTTGGGGCTATGATTACGAGGGCGGTACGCGGACGGTTGATGTGCATGTGCAGACCCTGCGCACAAAGCTCGGCGAAAGCGGGCGCTTCATCGAAACCGTACGCGGCGTGGGCTATCGTTTTGGCGAGTAGCCTAACCGTAGTTTCCAAGTCTTTCAGAACGAAAATATTATCATAAGCCACGGGAGCGTGACGCATGAAACAACGAATTTTTTGGAATATCTTTCTTTCCTCGCTCATCGCGGCGTTGATGCTGGGCGGTGTGGTTTTGCTCGCGCAGTATCGCTCGTTTGAGCAGCTTGTGTTTTCCGAATTATCAGAGGAGTGCGAGTATATCGAAAGTGGACTTCTATCCGCTTCGGATGAGACTGCCTACCTCAAAAGCCTACCCTCCAGCGATCGCATCACGCTGATTGACGCCGACGGAATCGTTATCTACGACACCTCTTCGGATGTTTCCAAGTTGGAAAACCATTCCGATCGGCCAGAGTTCATTGCGGCCAAAAACAGTGGCGAAGGAACGAGTTCCCGTTTTTCTGAAACACAGTTGATTAAGAACTTCTACTATGCGCGTCTGCTACCGGATGGTCGAGTTCTTCGTGTGGCAAATAGTCAGCAAAGTGTCATCGGCTTACTAAACAAAATGCTGCCAACGGTGCTGCTTGTTTTTGCGGCAATTGCAGTCATTTCAGCTCTATTTGCACGCTATGCGGCTAAGACAATCGTTCAGCCCATCAACGCATTGGATCTGGATCATCCACTCGGCAATGTAGCTTATGATGAACTCGCCCCGCTGCTAACCAATATGGAGCATCAGCGACGCGAAATCATCAGCCGGATGACAGCCCTGTCTGAAAAGCAGCGCGAATTTACCGCTGTTACGGAGAACATGCGCGAAGGATTCATCCTCTTGGATTCGGGAGATCGCATGCTTGCTGTTAACACCAGCGCGGCGCAGACCTTTGGCGCAGACACCAAAAATGTGATTGGTTCGCATGTGCTCATGCTCAACCGCAGCGTTGCCATCCAGCAGGCGTTGGAGCAGGCAAAGCTGGAGGGCGCAGGTCAGGCCACCCTGATTCGCGGGGCAAAAACCTATCAGGTTCTCGCCAGTCAAGTTTTAGATAACAATTCTACTGCCGGAACTGTTATACTGATTCTAGACATCACCGACCGCGTTGCGGCGGAGCAGATGCGGCGCGAATTTTCTGTCAACGTATCACACGAGCTCAAAACGCCGCTGACCTCCATTCTTGGCTATGCGGAAATCATGCGTGATGGCGTGGCAAAGCCGGAGGATACACGACGGTTTGCCGGAAAAATCCATTCGGAGGCAGCGCAACTCATGTCGCTCATCGAAGATATCATCCGTCTCTCGCAGCTGGACGAGAAAACCGCCCTGCCTGAGATGACCGTCGTAGACCTGAAAGCCATCACCGAAGACGTATGCCAGCGCCTCCTGCCACAGGCGGAAAAAGCCGGGGTCACGATCCAGGTCAACTGTGAAAAGGCAAATGTGCGCGGTATTCCAAAGATACTGGAAGAAATCGTGCAAAACCTTGTCGATAACGCGATTAAATACAACACCTCCAACGGCAGCGTTGGCGTTTCCCTCAAGCAGAACGACGATCACGTTGAGCTGCATGTGTCCGATACCGGCATCGGCATTCCGGAAGAGCATCTTGCGCGTGTGTTCGAGCGATTCTATCGGGTGGATCGCAGCCGCAATAAGCAAATCGTCGGAACGGGATTGGGGCTTTCGATTGTGAAGCATTCTGCGGAAACGCTCGGCGCCACTGTTCAGTTGGAGAGCAAGGTCGGCATCGGAACCACCGTCACCATTTCCTTCCCCGCGATCCACTAATCAACTTGTGTCTTCTCAAACGCCCGCACAACGGGCGTTTTTTTACTGTCAGTTTTCTTGTCGCAACCATTGCTTTCTTTATTATCGTATTCAACAATCGAATCCTACCCCTCGCGAATTTTTGCTGAAAAAACGTCACATTTAGAATATTGACAAATGATGCCGTTAGAGTTAAAACGTGCGTGCAGGCATTTATGTTTGCGATTTTTTATTGGGAAGAGAAGTGATGCAACATGGAAACTCCTTCGGAGGATGTGCCTCTCGGGCGCGTAAAGATCGGCATAACCTACAATCTCAAGCGTGCCGTCTTTACGCCGAACCAAGCGCCTGACGCGCAGGCGGAATTCGACAGCATGGATACCGTGCTAGCCATTCAGTCGGCAATCGAGCAGCATGGCCTTCATACGATTCTTTTGGAGGCTGACCAGGATCTGCCGCAAAAGCTTGCCGCCGAAAAGCCCGATTTTGTCTTTAATATTGCCGAGGGAACCGGCGGGCGCGCCAGGGAGGCGCAAGTGCCCGCGCTGCTCAACCTCTTTCAAATACCTTTTACGGGGTCGGATGAAACAGCGCTCTGTCTCGCGCTTGATAAGGCGCTCTGCAAGCGACTGCTCGCAACCTATCATGTACCCACCCCGCGCTATCGTGCCTATTCTCCCGGCGCGCCGATTCACACCGCCGGGTTACGATATCCCGTCATTATAAAACCTAACGCGGAAGGCTCCAGCAAGGGTATTCCGGATATTTGCATTGCAACCAATGCACGGGAACTTCACGCTCTAGTGCAAAAGAATTTTTCTCTCTATGGTTCCGATGTTTTGGCGGAGGAATATATCGCTGGTCGCGAGTTCACGGTTGGCCTGCTTGGAAACGGCGAATCGGTCAAGGTGTTTCCGCCGATGGAGATTCTCTATCATGCAACGCCCATTGATGGATACAACATTTATAACTACACCGTCAAACAGGAATATGAAAAATACGTTTCCTATGCCTGCCCGGCCGATCTGTCGCCGGAGTTGGAGCAACGGTTAACCCGTATGTCAAAAAAGATATTTCTGGCGCTTGGGTGCAAGGATCTTGCGCGCGTGGATTTCCGTCTGGATGCAAACGGAACAATCTACTTCATTGAGATCAATCCCCTGCCCGGGCTTGCGCCGCATTACAGCGACTATCCCATGCTCGCGGAATTCTGCGGTGTATCACACGAAGAGCTCGTTTACCAAATTCTCTGCGCAGGCGCCAACCGCGCCGGTGTCGCGCTGTAGAACGGCGGTGAGAGATGTAATGGAATCCAACTGGAATGACTGGAAATGGCAATACGCAAACCGTATCACGACCGCTGAGCAGCTCAACACGATATTGCCCCTAACAGCGCAGGAGCAACAGGATATCAAAACCTGCCTCAGCACGTTTCGCATGGCAATTACGCCCTATTACGCCTCGCTGATCTGTCCGGACGACCCCAACGACCCCGTGCGCATGCAGGCGGTTCCCTCCATACTAGAGACCATGCCGGATCCAAACGATCTTGCAGACCCCTTGGGTGAGGAAGCGGACAGCCCCGTGCCGCACGTCGTGCATCGCTATCCGGATCGAGTGTTGCTGCTCGTCACCATGCAGTGCTCCATGTATTGCAGGCACTGCACACGCCGCCGCGCCGTCGGCGAGGAGGATTGTACCATTACGGAATCCGCCTTGCAGCAGGCGGTCGACTATATCCGTGCACATACGGAAATTCGCGATGTACTCATCTCCGGCGGCGACCCGCTGACCATGAGTACGGCAAAACTGGAGCACATCATTTCAGCGCTCCGCGCCATTGAACACGTGGAGATCATCCGCATCGGGACGCGTGTCCCGGTTGTGATGCCGATGCGTATTACCGAAGAGCTCACGAATATGCTCAAAAAATATCATCCAATTTGGATCAATACGCATTTTAACCATCCAAACGAGCTTACGCCGGAGGC
>JAEWYV010000036.1 GCA_023458615.1 Bacillota bacterium | reverse complement strand
CGCTCTGCCTCCTGCTCGGCTTGCTCCATCGGGTCGCCGGGGTAATAGCCGCAATGCGGACAGGTGGAGAGAAACGGCGGCTTCTTCTTGCCGCAGCGCGGGCAGATGTCCTTTGGCAGCTCCTGCCGCACCGGCGGCGCGGGTTCGGCGGTCGGCTCCTGCCAGTCGTCATATTCCGCAGTAGGCTCGTCGGCATAGACCTCGTCGTTCAACGGGTCATCGTCCGGCGCGTCGAGGTCAAATTCCTCGTCGTCCTCGTCGCCAAAGAGATCCGGCGTGTCTATATCAAATCCGCAGCGCGGGCAAATCTTCGTATCAGAGGGCAGCTTCTTTCCGCAGTCGGGACACTTAATCTTGTCGTTCTTTCCGACCTTTTTTGGTGCGGGTTTCTTGGGCGAAACAAAGCTAAATTCAGGTTTCGGCGTGGGCTTTGGCATGTTGGCAACAAGCTCCGGCAACTCCGCGCGAAGACGCGTTGCCTTGAGCAGACCCGCAATGCCAAAGAGTATGATGCCCGCGCGAAACATCAGCTCGCGCACGAGCTGCAATGTGGTGTAACTCTTGCGCAGCACGAGAGCCACGATGAGCGCCGCAATGACGGAGAGGCTGGTTGACGCAATCGCAGAGGCAAAGAGCGCGTTATCCGGCGGGATGGTCTGGTTGCGGTCGGAGAGCTGATAGAGCACGCAGGGCACAACCAGCGCGGTGATAAGCGTAACGAAATCCAGCAGATAGACAAACTCGAAAAACAGGATCATCTCAACGAGATAGCTGATTGCGCTGATGATGCCCCAGACGGCAAACAGCGCATTGAGCAGAAGATAGAGATTGCCCTGCTTCATGCGCAACCGCCGCTGACGGTTCTGTACCAGCAGATAAAAGGCGAACCCGATGACCGCGATGATGACAACAGAGCTTAATATACCAAAGAAAGTGAAGTTCTCCGGCGGAGCCTGATGGAGTTTGTTTCGCGTATACGCATCGGAAAAGAGCTGCAGCAGCGTAAAGATGCGCGCAACAAGAAACAGAAGCGCACCGTAAAAAACCGCCCCGCTCGTGACAAAGCTGGCGGACTGGTAGCGCTTCTTAGGTTGTGCGCGCCGTTCCATACGGGTATGATAGCACAGCCCGCCTTGCCATGCAACACGGCGGCAGGTATAATCAAATGGGATTGATCCCGCGGGATTTTGCGGGAAAGAATGATCAAGTCCCGGCAATATCGCTCACATCAATGGAGTGGGTCACGTTGCATCGGCATATGTATAAGAACAAACCGGAAAGGAACGCATTGTTGTCTATGGATACAAGAGCCGTCTATGAATCCTGGCGTAACGAACCGTCGCTGGATGAGGCAACCCGCGCAGAGCTCAACGCAATTTCCACCGACGAAGTGGAGATTGAGGAACGATTCTATCGCGAACTGGAGTTTGGAACAGCGGGGCTTCGTGGCATTCTTGGCGCAGGCACAAACCGGATGAATGCCTATGTGGTGCGCAGGGCGACGCAGGGACTAAGCAACTATTTGCTCGCTTGCGACGGGGCAAAGGCGCGCGGGGTCTGCATCGCCTATGATTCGCGCCTCTATTCACCGGAATTTGCCAGAGAAGCCGCCTGTGTGCTCGCGGCTAACGGTATTCAGGTCTATCTGTTTTCAACATTGCATTCCGTGCCGCAACTTTCGTTTGCGGTGCAGCATCTCAACTGCATCGCGGGTGTGGTGATTACCGCCTCGCATAATCCGAGCAAGTATAACGGTTATAAGGTTTACTGGGCATATGGCGGACAGGCCGCGCCGGAACAAGCCGCCGCTATCTATGAAGAGATTCAAAAGGTAGAGATGTTCTCGCCGCGCGTAGCGGACTTTGACGCGGCGATTGCATCGGGTATAATCCAGATGGTTGGCGCGGAGGAGGACGAGGCGTATTACAGCGCGACGGAGAAACTCCTGCTCAACCCCGATCTGGTGCGGCGTCGCGGCGGAGATCTTCCTATCGTCTATACGCCATTGCATGGCTCCGGCGCGGTACCCGTGCGGGAGCTGCTCGCGCGCGTTGGATTTGGCAATCTCATCACGGTGCCGGAGCAGAGCGCGCCAGATGGGCGTTTTCCAACCGTGACAGCACCGAACCCGGAGGACCCGGGTGCGTTCCGTCTCGCAATTGCGCTGGCGGAGCAAACGGGCGCACGCGTTTGCATCGCGACCGACCCGGACGCAGATCGCCTCGGTGTTGCCGTGAAAACCAAGCAGGACGAGTGGCTGACGCTGACGGGAAACCAGATCGGCTGCATTTTGCTGGAGCACATTCTTTCGTCTCTGAGCCATCAAAACCGCCTGCCGAAAAACGGCGTGGTGATTAAAAGCATCGTTTCCACGCGACTTGCGGATGCAATTGCAGCGGCATACGGCGTTTCACTGGAAAACGTGATGACGGGTTTCCGGTTTATCGGCGAAAAGGTGGACGAATATCAGACCAGCGGGGAGAAGACCTTCCTCTTTGGCTTTGAAGAGAGCTTCGGGTTTCTTGCGGGCGGGCTCGCGCGGGACAAGGACGCGGTTTCCTCCGCCATGCTACTGGCGGAAGCCTGCATCAGCTACGCCGAACGCGGCATGACGCTTTCGGATGCGCTGGACGAGATTTACGCGACCTACGGATTCTATAGCGAGAGCGTCAAGAGCTATACCCTGGAGGGCAAAGAAGGGATGGAGAAGATCGCGGGCGCAATGGCGAAATTGCGTCAGTCGCCGCCCGCCTCGTTTGCTGGAATTTCCGTTACGACAGCAGAGGATTATCTCACACGGCTCTGTGAACATGCGGACGGAACCAGCTGCGATATCGCTCTGCCAATGTCGGATACCCTGCGCTGGCTGCTTGTGGACGAGAGCTGGATCGTCATCCGCCCCAGCGGCACAGAACCAAAGCTGAAGCTCTATATCGGTGCACGTGCTAAGACAAAGCAGCAACTGGACGCAACGCTTACCTCGCTGATGACGGATGTGGATAGGTTATTGACGGGATATTTGGCGTAAATCCTTCATTGCCGAGACGGAATATTAACCGAACATATTCCTGTTTTGTACCGATACTCAAAAAATGATAGGTGTGCGAAAATTATTTCATATATTACGGGTTGGGTCGTTGACTTTGCCAAATAGTGGGTCTATGATGAACTTGAGCGAATTCCCACACATCAATCATTTTTAGCATATCAGGAGGGCAGGCATGAACGCCTATATTCAGCGGGTATTAGAAGATGTAAAGAAAAAGAACGCGGGTGAGCCGGAATTTCTGCAGACGGTGGAAGAGGTATATTCCTCGCTGGAAGCAGTGGTCAACAAGCACCCGGAATATGAAGCATACGGACTATTGGAGCGCATGGCGGAGCCGGAGCGGGCGATCTCGTTCCGCGTGACCTGGGTAGACGACGCGGGCAGAGTGCAGACCAACCGTGGCTATCGCGTGCAGTTCAATGGCGCGATCGGGCCCTACAAAGGCGGCTTGCGCTTCCATCCCACGGTCAACCTGTCCATCATGAAATTCCTCGGCTTTGAACAGACCTTCAAAAACAGCCTGACCAGCTTGCCGATTGGCGGCGCAAAGGGCGGCAGCGACTTTGACCCGCGCGGTAAGAGTGACGGCGAAGTGATGCGCTTTTGTCAGGCGTTTATGACCGAGCTCTATCGCCATATCGGACCCGATGTGGACGTTCCCGCGGGCGACATCGGCGTTGGCGCGCGTGAGATTGGCTATCTTTACGGACAATACCGCAGAATCCGCGGTGCGTTCGAAAACGGCGTGCTCACGGGCAAGGGCATGAGCTACGGCGGCAGCCTGATTCGCCCGGAAGCAACGGGCTACGGCGCGGTGTATTATGTCAACGAAGTCTTCAAACATGAAGGCGACACGATGGCGGGCAAGACCTTCGCGCTTTCCGGTTTCGGTAACGTGACATGGGGCGTGGCAAAGAAGCTGGAAGAGCTGGACGCAATGGCGGTCACGCTCTCCGGCCCGGATGGGTATATCTACGATCCCAAGGGTGTTACGGGCAAGAAGGTGGAATACCTGCTCGAGATGCGCAACAGCGGCAGAGACAAGGTAAAGGACTATGCCGATCGTTACGGCTGCGCGTTCTACCCCGGCGAAAAACCCTGGGGCGTCAAGGCGGATGTCTACATGCCCTGTGCCACGCAGAACGACGTGAACATCAACAGCGCAAAGAAGATCGCAGCCTCCGGCTCGAAGTACTACATCGAGGTTGCGAACATGCCGACGACGAACGATGCGCTTGCGTTCTTATTGGAGCAAAAGCACATGGTCGTCGCCCCCAGCAAGGCGGTCAACGCGGGCGGTGTTGCCACCAGCGCGCTGGAGATGAGCCAGA
>JAEWYV010000035.1 GCA_023458615.1 Bacillota bacterium | reverse complement strand
ACATCCTCCGCGGGAAACACATACGGCTCGCGCACATAGTCCACCAGCACCTTGGGTTGCAGGTGGTTTGCCTTGAATATGCCGTAAAACTGCATCGCAAAGGGGCTGTCGTTATTCTTGAGGCATTCGCAGTTGCCGCGCATGATCGCGTCGCAGTCCTCGCGGCTGATGGACACGCTGTCCTTCTTGATATACTGCCCTTCCTTATGCTTGCGTTCGAGCTTAATCGCATCATCCGAGTGGTTATAGATGCGGATGCGGAACTTATCACGCGAGCCGACGCCGCTTGCCTTTTCCCAGAGGGCGGAATCAAACGGATCGTCAAAATAGAGACTGCGGATGAAATACTCGCCGCCGTTGATGGAGGCATGATAATCCTGCTTGAGGCACGCCTTGATGCGTGTGCTCAAGAGTTTATGCTCCCCCTCGGAGATGATGTATTTGAGTTCGTGCCGGTATTGTTTTCCGGCGAGTTCCCGCTTAGCCGCCATTTGTTGTGTCTTCCAATGTTGTTGTTTTGCCGAAGATGCTCATCATCTCGGAATCGCTGAGGCTGAAATAACTCTGTACATACTTCAGCGCATATTTCTGATAGTTGTTCGCATAGGCGCGGATGTTATCGCAATGCTGCTCCCAGGAGGAATAGGTGATGTCGTTCCAGAGATCGACGTCATACTTCATCTCCGGGGCAATGTTGCTCTGCAGGCGATCCACCATTGCGTTGATCTTCTCCGGCGTGTAGATGTCGTTCATCATGATCGCAACCTTTTCAAGGAACATCTGCTTGAAGCTGGCGTTTGCCAGCAGCGCGCGGATGAGTACCGTCGAGGTTGCCTTGCTTGCCCCGTGCCCTTCGGGGTCAAAATAGCGGGAGAAGAAGTCTCTGCGGAACCCGCTGGTGTATGCGTCCGAATTTTTATCGTCCCGGTTCATCGCCCAGCAGAAGTCGTATAGGATCCAGCGCCATTTGTTGTCGTATTCTGCGCTTCTCCAGTACTTGAGATTGCCCGAATCCGTATTGCCGACGATGATCTCCGCCGCCGTATAAGTGGCAAAGTTTTCCACATCCATCAGGGTGTTGATGTAATCGTAATTGGACGGGTTGCTCAGGTCATGGCTTCCGGCCCACTCTACCATATCCGTATAATCTTCCCAGCCGTTTCCGGCGAGTACACAGAACTGGTTTCCGTTGCCATATAGAATATCCACCGAATCGGGGTTGCTCAAGTGGAAGCGAGAGGCTATGAAATCCTCCTTGATGCGCTCCATGAAGTCATAGACACCCCAATACTTGCCGTTGATGAGTACGACAACCTGCTTGTGCGCCTGCACGACAACCGCCCGATTTTCCGGCAGGCCGGTATTGCCCTCTTCAAACAGCGTAGTCACGAGGTTATCGCGGATTCGGCTATTGGTCGCGTCCTGCGCGCTTGCGCGGAGGATGAGTCCTTTATAGCTCGTCGCGGTTCGGTTCTCAAAGAACGGATAGTTGAAGGACGAATCACCGTATGCGCCCTTGGCAATCAGTGCAAGCCCCTTCTGCTCCTTATTGCGCGAGAACTGTCCCTGAATCTGTACAACGCCGTCCCCGCTGTAGAGAGAAGTGCCATTTGCATCAATATAGTCAAAGTGTACGTTGCGCTCCCATTCGCGGCCCAGCGGGTCGGGATGGGACTTCGGCTGGGCGTTGAAGTTGGCAAGGTTCCAATTGGGGTCCTGCATACCATTCTCGATCCGAAGATCGGTCGGCAGCTGCCCTGAGACCGTTGCAAATTCGTTTCCAACCACATAGATGCCCGTGTTCGGATCCCAGAAATTCGCCGGGTCCGTCACAATGCTGACCACGGGCAACGCAAAGTGATGGTTTTGCACCGTGCTCTCACCCGTGTAAATGATGTAGGTTTGGCTCGCGATGTCGCTTGCGCTGTACCCGCTCTTAAATGCGCGGGCACGCAGCGGCGTGGTGCTGCTCACAGAAATCGGTCCGCTGTATTGCTTGGAACTTTCGGTCGGGTTCGTTCCATCGGTGGTGTAGGTCACCGCGCAGCCTTCCGGCACCTCTATGGTAACGGTTTGCGGACTATCAAACGCACCGCCGGCGGTGAGGATCTTCGGCGTTTCCGCATAGCCGATCATACCGGTTCCGTTTGCCGCATTTGGCGTTGGCTTTTCATAGAAAAACAGGTTCGAATCCGTTCTGCCGTAGCTGACGTCCGCGTGCCCCTTTGGTACGAGCAGCTTGTCCAGAATGGTGCCATCCGGCTGAAACAGTAAGACAACGTCCCCGCTTGAGGAGAGCCCAAAATTCGTTTCTAGATTATTTTTTTTTTGCGCGTCGGCCACATTCTTGCCAGACGCGAGAATTGTTAAATATTCGCCCGCGTCGAGCGTTATATCAGGAAACACCCATTTGGCGGGGTTCTTTGCGTTATTGCTCAGCGCATAGCCCGCCAGCGGAATGGGTGATCCCGTGGTGTTATGAATTTCGATCCAGTCGTAATATTCCCCGTCCGCCTGCTTGAGCGTTGAGACGTTCGCATTGAGTGCCTCAGAGATAATGATATCCCCCTTGCCATAGGAAAGGGTCTGCATAAACGCCTGTAAGCCAGCATTATTGTTGGTGTATCCCGGCGTCGGCTGGGAGCAGGGCGCCCATTCACCCGTACCATCCGGGTTTCGCGCAATGCTGATGTCCGTGCCCGCGCGGGTATAGTCATATTGGTCGAGGATGCGCCCGGTCGGTGTAGAGAACACCACGCTCTCCGCATAGGCGGCAAGGCTGAACGGGGCCTCGATCTTATCCGAGCCTTCCGGTGTTTCGCGGCCTGTACAGTAGATAAGCAATACGCCGTTGGCGGGAATGGTTGTCCCCTTGGGCAGCGTATATTTCAGCGGCTGCGTCGCGGAATCGGAGATGCCGAATCCGGAGAGATCGACATCCGATCCTGTGGTGTTGTAGAGTTCGATCCAGTCGCAATATGCGCCATCGGGACCAACAAGAGTTGAGGCGTTGCTCGCCATGAATTCATTGAGATAGACACCATTGGATTCATCCGCCGAAGCAGACAGGGTTGCCAGATACTGCGCCGCGCCTTCAGCGGAATTGGGGTAGCCGGGGCTAGGCAGCATCTCTTTCCAGGCAGTCGTGTCCTCCGCGCTACGCCCGAGCGAATAACCGCTCGTCACAGGGCGCAGGGTGATGCTATCCACCACCTTGCCGGAGACGTTGGAAAGAATGACATCGTCCGAAGCGGAAAGTTTAAAGGGTGTATGCATCTTTCCGCGCGTGGGATCCCCGCTGCAGAACACGACAAGATAACCGCGCGCAGGCAGAATGGATCCTTCCGGGAATGTCCATTTCGCCGCGGAGATCAGTTCATCGGTCAATCCATAGCCGGAAATATCCAGATCGGAATCGGTGTTGTTATACACCTCGATCCAGTCGGGAAAAGCGCCCGTCTCATCTGGCACGGTTCCCTTGTTACTGGTCATGACCTCATTGATCTCAATCTGCCCAAGGGTTGACGTGTCGATCGCCCTGCCGCCTTTTGTTATATAAAGAATGAGCGCAACGGCGCTAACGGCAAGCAGCACAACAACGAGCAGCTTGCGCGCGCCGGATGATCTCCTTCTTCGTTTCGCCATGTGTCCAATGCTCCTTTCGCGAACCTGCGGATACGCATTTTCGCAACGTCCAGTGTACCATAAGGCTGGTGCTCTGCCAATGATACCCCACGATTATTCACAAAATGTCCGAAATATAACCGCATTCACACCACAGGAGCATTTTTTTGCGATTCCCTTGCTATTTAGACCGTTTTTGCGGCAAAAAGAGCAGTATTCCAGATTTTTAAAGCATGCCAAGCAGCACCACCGCAACAATGATCGCAACCGATAGAAACACGATTCCAAGAATCGTGAATACACGCGTGAAATTCAGCATCTGCCGCGCATCCTCCTCAATATAGACGCGACCGATGTTCTGCGGATCATAGTAGACCTGCACGGTTTGACCCACGAGCAGGTTATTTGTTCCGGAGTAGTTGGAGATATACTGATACGGCTTTCCATCGATGAAAAAGCTATACACCGCGCGAAGCCCCGTGGTTCCAAACTGGCTCTGCATGGCACTCACCGTGCCTTCGGCGCTGGCGGTGCAGAGGCTGCGCTTTCTGTTTTGCCCGGCGGAGATGGAGAGCCCTACGACAAGGAAGATCAAACCCATCAGGCCGAAGGTGCCGGAGAAAATCGCGGTAAATAACCCCGCAAACGTGATGTTGGTGGAAGGGATTAGAAATTGCATGGTTCACTCCTACTCGCGCTTTGCGCGTTACGACTCTGTCTTTTCGGATTCCTTCGGCGGGTTTTTGCCGCCGCGCAGAACCTCCCGCCGCTCGTGATTCTCGCGGATCTTGGCCTCCTGCCCCTGATCGGAAGGCTGGTAATATCGCTTTCCCTTGAGCGAAGGCGGCATATAGTCCTGCTTGACCCAATGACCGGGAAAATCGTGCGGATAGAGATAGCCCTTTCCGTGACCGAGCTTACCAGCCCCCGCAAAGGAGGTATCCCGCAGATAGATCGGCACTGGCTCGTCAAAGCTCTGCTCCGCGTCCGCCGACGCCGCGGTTAGCGCCATGACAACGCTGTTGGATTTTGGCGATTCGCAGAGGAAGATGATCGCCTGCGTGAGTGAGAGCCGCGCCTCCGGCAGACCAATGTGCTCCAGCGCATCCGCCGCCGTAACCGCCTGGACCATCGCCTGCGGATTGGCGAGCCCAATATCTTCGCTCGCGTGCGCAATGAGCCGCCGCGCAATGATACGCGGGTCAACTCCGGCATACAGCAGACGCGTAAACCACGCAATCGCCGCGTCGGAGTCTCCGCCGCGCAAACTCTTGCAAAACGCAGATAGCATATCGTAAAAGAGTTGCTCGTCGCACTTGATGACCTTTTTCTGGCTGGACTCGGCGGCGATTTCCCGCGTGATGCGAATTTCGCCCGCCGCATCCGGTGGCGTGGTGAGCACCGCGAGTTCCAGCGCGTTGAGCGCGTTGCGGCAGTCCCCGTTGGCAATGGCGGAGAACGTATGCAGCGCCTCGTCCTCAAGCGCAACATTCAGCTTGCCAAAGCCACGCATTTCATCCTTCAGCGCGTTTCCAATCGCCTGCTCCACATCCTCACTGTTCAGCGGATAAAACTGAAACACGCGGCAGCGGGAGACGATTGCGCTCGTCATCGAAATCATAGGGTTCTCCGTGGTGGAGCCGATGAACCGGATGGTTCCCTTCTCCAGCGCGGGCAGGAGGGAGTCCGACTGGGTCTTGCTCCAGCGGTGGCACTCATCCAGAAGAAGATAGGTCGGCTGGCGGTAGAGCTTTAGGCGCTGTTCCGCCTCCTCAACGATAGCGCGGAGTTCCTTTACCCCTGCCGTAACGGCGTTGAGTTTGACAAACGCACCGCCGGTTGCGTTGGCAACAATAGCGGCGAGTGTGGTCTTTCCCGTGCCCGGCGGGCCAAAGAAAATGGACGACTGCAAACGATCGGTTAAAATCGCGCGCCGAAGCAGCTTGCCCTCACCAACGATGTGCCGCTGTCCGATGAACTCGTCCAGTGTGCGCGGGCGCATCCGGTCAGCAAGCGGCGCGTTTTCCTCTATGTGATTTTGAAATAAATCTTCCATATGATAGCTTTTCTAATCTCTGGTTTGTTCTTGCTCTTTCATTGGTTCAGACAGTCCTGCGTTTAGCCCAGCTGCGGATCGCGAATGGCTATGATATCGCTGATAGGCCGCCCGTTTCGCACCGGATTGTTGATCGGGCCGTTTTTTGCGAGCAGTACGCTGGACTGCCCGCCGTCAAGATTATATGCCCGCTTAAAACCCAGTTCCTCGCAGAGTTGGGAGAGTTCCTGCATCGTCAGCCCCTTGGACTTTTTCATACGCCCGTCCACCGCAAGAAAAGCATAATGTCCGGGTTCATAGTAGCCAAGTACCGAGCGTGGGTTTGTCTCTTGCAGCGCGCTGCGAAACTTTTCCTTTGCGTGTCCGCCAGCATCCAGAAGCGACGGCCCGAACACCCAGGATTGATAAACCTGCAATCCCGCGTAGACTTCTTTCGTCAGCGTTCGGTAATCATAGGTTGCCAGCTCGCCGCTGGTCAACAGCAACGCAATATCCCAATTTTTATTGATCCGGTCGCGGTAAACCTCGCCGTTTCGCACCAGCGGGCCGTAATCATGAAGCGAGTAAAAATCTCCATTGAGCGCAACAACCGCGTCCGGCACCGAATCAAACATCTTTGCAACGGTATTTTTTCCGCCGCCGAACTTTCCCCCGCCAAACGCCGTCGTCAATAGCGAGATGTCCTGAATATAGATTTCCGCTACGCTATAGTTGCTCGTTTTATAGCGTCCGCGGTGAATCAACACCGCGACATTCTCGCTCCGGTAGTTGCCGTTGCCGTCGTCCACCGTGCCCGTGTAGCTGAATCGGTCAAACAACCGTTCCGAACAGAGTCCACCGGAGACCCGCTCTCCAAATGCAATCATATCCTCGATCCCGCCGCAGGCAAAATAGAGCGCCGCGCGAGCATCTATCTCATCGATCGTTCCGTTTTTTGTGAAGTCCAGATCCGGACGCGTGTCCTCGGAGAGCTGACTAGATGCGACGCCGCGCAGTAGAACCGCCGCGTCCGCCGCCGTGATCTGCCCGTCTCCTGTCAAATCGCCATAGGTCGGTGCCTCCTGTGCCAACGCAGAAGGACAAAGCGCAAGCATTGCGCCTGTCAGAAATAGCAGGGAGAGTATTCGTTTCAGCCGTTTCATGCAGTTCAATTTCCGGTCTTGTTCATTGTCTTGCCGCGCAGAAAGGCATTCCCTTTCTTACGCCGACACAATAGTTCACATCGCAGGATGTAAAACCTTGCCCTTCATCATAACACGTTTTCGGGTGTTGTGGTAGAATGAAGGTGTTGAGGCATGCCCCTTGGAAGGCAGGCGTTTTTTCTGCCAGCTGGGCCCTCCTTGCATCGAGCGGATGCGTTAGAAACAGACAGCAACAACTCATTCGAAAGGTGTGAAACTCCCCAAATGAAAATAGGACAGTTCAGCGATTCCTTTTTGCCGATTGTGGACGGCGTAGGCCGCGTGGTCTATCACTACGCAACAGCGCTTGCCCGCCGGGGCGAAGAGTGCTATGTGATTGCGCCCATGTCGGATACAGGCTTTCGCGGCGGCTATCCCTTTGAGCTCATCGACTTTATCAGCATGGAGCTCCCGCGGCAGCGGCAATACAGCACGGGCATTCCGCAGCTTGACACACACTATGATGCCCGCATGCGCACGGTCAATCTGGACATCGTGCATGCGCATTCTCCGTTTATCGCCGGACTTGAGGCACAGCGGCTCGCGCGCCGGCGCAATATCCCGATCATCGGTATGTTTCATTCGCGCTATTACGACGATTTTTATCAGTACACGAAGACAGAGATGCTCGCCAACCTCGCGGTTGCAACCATCGTCAATTTCTATCAGCGCTGCGACGAGGTTTGGACGGTGAGCCAAAGCTC
>JAEWYV010000034.1 GCA_023458615.1 Bacillota bacterium | reverse complement strand
GCGCGCTGGAGATGAGCCAGAACTCGATGCGCCTGAGCTGGAGCGCAGAAGAAGTGGACGAAAAACTCCACACGATCATGAAGAATATTCATGACAACTCTGCCAAGGCGGCGGAAGAAAATGGTCTCGGCTACAACCTTGTTGCGGGCGCGAACATTGCGGGCTTTGCCAAGGTCGCCGATGCCATGATGGCCCAGGGAATGATCTAAAACAGCGAAACGAAATACGCCCGCATCCTTTTTCGGATGCGGGCGTTTGATTTTTATAGCGGCTGCTTCTCTTTTCATTCATAATCATAATATAGTTACAATGTAACAGAATTTAAATTGTGAAACATCTATACGACCTGTGTATGATTTGGTATACTATAGGCAATCTAACAGGAGGTAGCAACTATGGCAACGGTAGAACAACTGGTCAAGCAGTATGAGACGGACAAAGCACTGCAAGCGGAAGTCGCCGCGATCATGGCCGACGGAAAAGTCAGCATGATGGAATTCATGGCATTTGCGAAGAAGCACGACGTAGCAATCTCCTTGGACGAGCTGCCCAAGTATCTGGAGCAGGCAAAGAAACTTGGATTTATGTAAACCAAAGTAGGGCGCTTCGCACCGGGTCGTTAAACACCCGGTGCGCATTGAATAATCCAGTGAAGCGTACAACGAAATTTTTTGTAGGAGGTAATATTGTATGAAACTCAATCCGCCGAAAAAGGTAACGTTCTGGGTGTCGATCTTCGCATTCGTCATTGGCGAAGCGCTGTCCTTGGGCGTGATCGCGTCCGTTCCGGTGCTCGCGGTTGTCGGCACCATTCTTGCGATGCTGGCCTTCGTGCTTCTCGTACTTGGCCTCGTCGTCAAAGGACTGTAAGAAACATTTTTCCAGTAAGCCGGAGTCCTGTGGACTTCGGCTTTTTTGATGGGGTTGCGAATCGGTTACGCGCTCTATACGGGCGATAAAAAGCGTGCTATACTCAGGGCAACTCGGATGAGCGGCAAGAAGCTGCTGGAATTTGCCTTGCTGTATGTAAGGCAGCGATAACAAACGTCCATCTAAAAACAATCGTTTTAGGGAGGTATTACAGCATGAAACTCAACGCACCAAAACGGTTTACCTTCTGGGCTTCCGTCGCCCTTTTCGTTGTCGGCATGGTTGCCGCGTTTGGCGTAATTCCCTATGTACCCTCGCTGGCGGGGGTGATTGCGCTGACGGTCGGCTATGTTCTGCTGGCGCTCGGGAATATCCTGAAGGGATTCTAAAAACACATTGATTGAAACAGCAAAAGAGCGGGAGTCCATCTGGATTCCCGCTCTTGGTTTGTGGGTTGCTATTTTACAGTGTCGCAAGCATCACGGCTTTGATCGTATGCATGCGGTTTTCCGCTTCATCAAAGACAACGGACTGCGGGCCGGAGAAAACGTCGTCAGAAACCTCCATGCTGTCCCTGCCAAAACGCGCTCCCATCTCTTTGCCGATGGCGGTGTTCAGGTCGTGGAACGAGGGCAGACAATGCATGAAGATTGCGCCCGGCTTTGCCGCCGCCATAACCTTCGCGTTCACCTGATAGGGCGCAAGGTCGTGGATTCTCTCCTCCCAAACCTCCATCGGCTCGCCCATGGAGACCCAGACATCGGTATAGATCACGTCCGCATCCTTCACGCCTTCGAGGATATCCTCGGTCTGTGTGATGCTGCCGCCGCTGACCTTTGCGAGGGCTTTACAGGTGTCGGTGAGTTCCTGCTGCGGGAAATACTTCTTCGGCGCGCAGGCGACAAAGTCCAGCCCCATCTTCGCGCAGCCGACCATCAGCGAATTGCCCATGTTGAAGCGCGCATCTCCGCAATAGGCCATCTTAATGCCCTTGAGCTTGCCGAATTTCTCCTGAATGGTCAGAAGGTCGGCCAAAATCTGCGTGGGGTGAAACTCGGTGGTGAGCCCGTTCCAAACGGGCACGCCCGCATACTTGGCGAGCTCTTCGACGATTGTCTGACCGTAACCGCGATACTCGATGCCGTCATACATTCTGCCGAGCACCTGCGCGGTGTCCGAAATGCTCTCCTTTTTGCCGATCTGTGAACCACTCGGGTCGAGATAGGTTGTGTGCATGCCGAGGTCAAAGGCAGCAACCTCAAAGGCGCATCGCGTCCGCGTGCTGGCCTTTTCAAAGATCAGCGCAATGTTCTTGCCGTGCAGCGTGTCGTGCGGAATGCCGGCTTTCTTCTTTGCCTTCAGCTCCGCAGAGAGTGCGAGAAGTTCTGCAATCTCCTCCGGCGAAAAGTCGAGCAGTTTAAGAAAGCTCTTGCCCTTCAGGTTCATGTCCTTGCCCTCCTGTTTGTGTTGTCTTCAGTATAAATGGTTCCGGCATCTTTTTTAATAGGCCGATAGAATCTTTTTTAAGATCGCAAGCCCTGCGTCGATCTCCTCTTTGGTGATCGTCAGCGGTGGCATGAGGCGGATGGTGTCGCTTCCTGCTGTCAGAGCGAGGAGTCCGCTTTCAATCATCTTGCCAACTGCCTCGCGATGGGAACAGGTGACGCCGATGCCGATCATCAAGCCCAGTCCGCGTACACTGGAGACGACGGGCAGGTTCCAACCTGCGATTGTCGCGCGAATGTACGCGCCCTTTTGGAAAACATTCTTCAGGAAGTCCGGTGTAAGCTGGCTGAGTACCGCGTTTGCGCCCGCCGCGCAGATTGGGTTGCCGCCGAAAGTGGTTGCGTGAGTACCGGCGGAGAGCACACTTGCAACGTTATCCGCCGCCAGTACACCGCCAAATGGAAGACCCGCCGCAATACCCTTGGCAAACGTGACCGCGTCCGGCGAGATGCCGTATTGCTCATAGCAAAACAGCGTTCCCGTGCGACCGACGCCGGTCTGCACCTCGTCGATGAGCAGCAGGATATCGCGCGATTTGCAGAACGCGGCAACCTCCTGCACAAATTGCTTCTCCAGCGGCAGCACGCCGCCTTCACCCTGAATGAGCTCCATCAGCACCGCGCAGATCGTTCCGTCGCTACAGATCGATTTGACGCAGGCTACATCATTTGGCTCCGCGTGGATGAACCCATCCGTAAAGGGGAAGAAATACTGGTGAAACACATCCTGTCCCGTGGCGGCGAGGGTGGTGATGGTGCGCCCGTGGAAGGAGTGGTTGAGGGTAACGATGGTGCTGCGTCCCGCGCCGTATTTATCAAAGGAGTATTTGCGCGCGAGTTTGATTGCGCCCTCGTTTGCTTCCGCACCGGAATTGCTGAAAAACACGCCTTTCATGCCCGTGCGTTCGCAAAGGGTTTTGCCGAGTGTTGCTGCAGGTTCGGTGTAAAAGAGGTTGGAAACATGCGGGAGCTTTTTTGCCTGCGCAGTGATTGCGTCAAGCCACGCTTCGTTTCCGCAGCCGAGGGAGCAAACGCCGATGCCGCTGGCAAAATCGATGTAGCGCTTGCCGTCAAAATCCGTCAGCGTTGCATTCTCACCCTGCTCCAGCGCAACGGGAAAGCGCTTATAGGTGCCCAATATGTGCGCATCCGTTAGCTGGATGACATCTTGATTCGTCATGCGTGTTTCCTCCTTCTTGCAAAAAGACTTACGTTGCCACTTATGCGGTAACCATGGTACCGATACCCTCATGTGTGAGCATTTCAATTAAGATTGCGTGTGGCACGCGCCCGTCGATGATAAACGCACGGTTGGTGCCTTTTTCTACGGCGTGCGCGCAACACTCCAGCTTGGGAATCATGCCGCCGGTGATCACGCCGCTCTGTTGCAGCGCGGGAATGTCGCGCAAGGACAGGCGGGGGATCAGGCTCTGCGGATCGCTTGCGTCGGCTAGAACACCGACCGTATCCGTCATGTTGATCAGGCTCTCCGCTTCCAGCGCGCCCGCGATATAGGCGGCGGCGGTGTCCGCGTTGATGTTGTAGACATTGCCCGCCTTGTCGCAGCC
>JAEWYV010000033.1 GCA_023458615.1 Bacillota bacterium | reverse complement strand
ACCTCAAGAAACACATACAGCGAGAACAGATCGCCCACGATGAGCATGCCGTTCATGCCGAGGATCATGATCATCAGCAGATTCGTATAGGAACTGCGGTGGTCGTCTATGGTTGTCAGCGCGGTGAGACTGGAGGCAAGCGCGACCATACCCACGCAGGCAAGCAGCGAGAGCGAGACAAGATCAACCCTAAAGTATCCAAGGTCTTTTGCAAGATCCCAGATCAAAGCAAAGCGAAACTCATGTTCGCCGGAAATGGCGAGCAGAACGAAGCCTGCAAGCGCCGTAATCAACTGTACAGCGGCGACAGTAGCGCTCATCGAGATCGTCATATGCCGCATCCGTTCGCGCGGGATTGCGTTGTTGACGATGATCGCTAGCATCGGCAGCGCGAGGAACAGCTGCGTGATCCAATGGAGAGCCGCGATAGAGGAAGCCGTCATAGCCGCACCGCCTTTGTCAAAAGAGTCTGCTGAGAATCCGGCAGGCACCGGAAACGACAAATCATATTCTGCGACGCCTGTTGAAAAAACTGCAGGCGGGCAAGAGAAGGATTGTTCATTCGTATGCCGCCTTTCTTATAACAATACGATGAGGAACAGCGTCGCAACCAGGACGAGTCCAGCCGCCGCGAGCGCCAGATAGCGCGTCAGACTGCCGGTGACCTCGCGATGCAGTGGGCCGGAGGAACCGCGGATCAGCCCCGGCACGCCCTTGTCATAGACCCAGGAGACACCCTTCTCCACCCACGCGCAGGCGATGGAGAATCCATTGACCGCCGAAACCAGCCAGTTGTAGGGGTCGAGCTTGCCCGCCTCTGCAAGCGCATATACCTGCTTAAGCCCCGGCGCATAGTGGATGTGATCCGCACTGTTGAGGGCACTGCCGGTCTTCTTCTTGCCCAGCAGGTGATCGACCAGCGCGAGCGCAAGCGCCACGCAGGAGAGACCGACGAGCAACGCGGACTTTGGCCAGCCTGCGAAGTTTTCGGTCAACTGTAGAGCCGGAGTGAGCAGATACTTATGCGCAAATCCATTGCCAACGCCGAAGAACACGCACAGCGCGGAGAGAATCCCCGCGGAGAGGAGCATACCAAACGGCGCATCGTGCACACTTTTTTTCTCATGCGGCAGGTGCAGCTTGCCAAAGAATGCCGCGCCGCCAAGCTTGAGAAACGAGATTGCCGTTAGCGCAGCGCCAACCAGCGCCACGATGTAATAGGCCAGGCCACTCTCCAGCGCCGCGTCAAACACCAGCTCCTTGGAGAAGAAGCCGTTGAAGCCGGGGAAGCCGGAAATCGCGAGGCCGCAGAGGATGAAGCAGACCATCGTTACAGGCATGGAACGCCCCAGCCCGCCGAGTTTTTTCAGGTCGGTGGTGCCCGTCTGCCGCTCGATGGCGCTCGCGGTAATGAAGAGCCCGCATTTGTAGAGCACATGGTTCATCATATGAAACAGCCCGCCCGCAAGGCCGATGGCAAGCCCGCTGCCAACGCCGAGGAGCATGTAGCCGACCTGGCTGATGGCGTGATAGGACAAGAGCCGCTTCATATCCTTTTGAATGAGCGCCATGCCCACGCCAAAGAGCAGCGTGACCGCGCCGACGACGAGGATGAGCGTGCTCATGGCGGAGCCCGCCTGTACGTCGTAAATCTGCGTCACAATGCGGATGGTCAGCCCGATGCCAAGGATTTTTTCGAGTGAGCCGGGGTATGCCGCGAGGAACGGGGATGGTGCGTCGTCCGCCGCAAGCGGAATCCAGCTATGGAACGGCATCGCGCCCGCCTTGCCCATTGCGCCGAGGAGCATGAGCGTGCAACCGACCGCGCCGAGTCCTTCGGCGGGGAGGCGCGTCATCGCGCTGATGTTGCTCTGTCCCGCAAGATGGATGGTGATGATGACGCCAAGCATTAAGAGAAGATCGGCAACGCCGCAGACCCAGAGCATCTTGAGCGCCGCGCGGGGCTTTTCCATGTTGCCAATGAGCAGCATCGCGCCCATGCAGACGAGCAGGCCTTCCCAGAAGACCAGCATAATGCCCAGATTATCCGAAAGCAGCGCGCCGTTGACAAAACCGACGCTGATAAAGTAGAACAGCAAAAACAGTCCGCCGTGTTTGTTGCCCTTAAAATAGGAGACGGAGTAAAGCGAGAGCAACATTGAGACGATTGAGGTGAACAGCAGCAATACAGAGGAAAGACCGCTTGCCAGTAGCTGCACATCAAATCCAAAGCCCGCAAAGGCAAAGCCCGTGTTCGCGCCGCCGCCGAGATAGAGCGCGAGGCAAAAGAACGCATTCACCGCGCCAAAGACGAGCGCAGACGTAAGCTGAAGGACATATCGACGCTTGAACAGCCAAACGACAAGCCCCGCGAGTATGGGCAGTGCGACGAGGGCGATCATCAGCGTTGCACCTTGATTGAGCCAGTTGGAAATTGCAGTCATGTTACAGCACCTCCCAGATGTGGGACGCGAGCCCTGTCGGCAGCATGAGAAAGACGCCGAGCAACAGCGCAACCACGCCTAGAAAGACCACGCTTGCCACCATGCCGCCCGTCTTCTCGTGGGCGTGCGTGTCGGTTTCGGGGCCAAGGAACACCTTAAAGAATACGCGCGAAAGATAGAACACCGTCATAAACGCGCCGAGGATGAATACCCCTGCGATCAGCGGATGCCCCGCATCCACCGCGCCCTTGACGACGAGGAACTTTGCAAAGAAGCCGGAAAACGGCGGAACGCCCATGACCGAGAGCGAACAGAGCGCAAAGGCCACGGCGGTCAGCGGGAAGCGCTTATACAGCCCGCCCATGCGGTTGATGTCCTTGGTGTGCAGGTTGTGCTCCACAATGCCTGCGCAGAGAAAGAGGCCGCCCTTGGCTACACTATGCGCGAGGATATAGAGCATGCCGCCAACAAGCCCAATCTCGTTACCGATGCTCACGCCCAGCAGGATAAACGCCAGTTGGCTGATGGTAGAGTAGGCGATGATGCGCTTGATGTCAGTCTCCTTCATGGCGCAGCCGGCGGAGACCAGTGCGCTGACGGCGGCGATCACCGGAACGATCTGCGTAAAGACGGAGGGAATGGAGAAGGTTGCGACAAACAGCCGCGCATAGGCATAGACACCAATCTTGACCAGCACCGCCGCGTGCAGAAGCGAGGTGACGGGAGAGGGCGCAACGCCCGCGTCCGGTAGCCAGCTATGCAGCGGGAAGGTGGCGGATTTCGTCAGGATGCCGAAGAGGATCAACACGACACACCATGCGGGGATCTGCACACCCTTCATGGCGGTGAGTTCAAATGTGCCGGTCTGTCCCCAGATGCCGAAGAAACCGATGAGCATAATCAGCGCGCCGAACACCGTGACCACAAACGCCTTGTTTGCGCGCTGAATGGTGAGCGCATCCCGATAGAATCCGATGAGCCGCCAGCAGCAGATAGCACTGATCTCCCAGAAGAGATAGAGAAGAATCAGGCTCGTGGAATACACTAGCCCCATCATCGCGCCGATGAAGAGCACCGCCATCAGATAGTATTCGTTTTGGTTGTCGTAATCCTTGATGTAGCCAAACGAATAGATCAGTATGACGGAAGCCACCAGCGAGGAGGCAAGCGCCATAAAGACCGCGAGTGCGTCTGCCTGAAACCCGAGGCTGAGTCCTAACGGTAGCGCAAGGCGGACGAGCGGCTTTTGCCCGGCGAGAACCGCGGGCAGCAACGCACACGACCCGATGAATGCGACGAGAACGAACAACAGCGCGAATACATTTCGCACATGCGGAGCACGCCGACCGATCAGTGGCAGCAGAAACGCGCCGATGAGCGGCGTGAATATGCAGATAAGTAAGGTTGCCTGCATCGTATAAAATCCCCTGTCCATGAGTAAAGCCCACCCCGCGCAAATGTTCGTAGGGGCAGGCCTATGCTCGCAAAAATTGCGACTTCATTATAGGACTAGAGGGGTAAAAGGTCAAGAAATCCGCACAATTTTAATACGATTCTGGAATATCGATATAGGTTCTTATTTAAGGCGCTCGATTGCATTCCCCGTTGTTTTCAACAAAGATCATATACAATACAGAACGACGCGGCGGGAATGAATGGGCATAACAAACCGCAGAAATCGGATAAATCTTGTATAAAACTAAAAAAGCAAACCGCTGTCATGCAGTTTGCTTTTGAATGCGTGTTGGTAAGACAACAAAAAATATACGATTGTTTGATACTGATTGCCGATTTTGGGGCTCAAACGATAACAAAAATATTTCTCAAATTAACAAATGCGCGGCAGTAATTCGCCCGACGGGGGCAAAATCCGCCGGAAAGTACCAATTTGGGTGCGTGTAAAGACGCCGCCGCGCCCCGAGGCAACCGTCCCGACAACAGCGGCCTCCTCGCAACCGGATACATTCTGCAGCGCCGAGACCGCTCGATCCGCTTCCGCCTGCGGCAGGCTAAACAGGGCAACCCCTTCGTTTGCAACATAGACCGGATCGATACCTAAGATGGCGCAGGCGGCACGCACATCCGCGCGAACGGGGAGCGCCGATTCGTTTATCGTGATATCAAAGCAATCGCCCGCCCATTCGCTGAGCGTGCCTGCGACGCCGCCGCGCGTGGGATCGCGCATGGCGCGAACAGCGCAACCCGCATCCAGAACCGCGCGGACAGCGTGGTTGAGCGGGCGCACGTCGCTCTCAATTGGTGGATCGAAGGAGATTTTGTTGCGCGCGGTCATGACCGCCATGCCGTGACTTGCAACCGGGCCGGAGCAGACAATCGCATCGCCCGCCTGTGGTTGTTGCGTGGGAACAGGTTGCCCGGCGGGAAATACGCCGACGCCCGCCGTGGTGATATACATGCCTGTGCAGCTGCCCGCCTC
>JAEWYV010000032.1 GCA_023458615.1 Bacillota bacterium | reverse complement strand
TTCATCATGCCAAACAGCGTAAGGGCGATAGATTCTCCGCCGAGCAGGCAAAGCGTCGCGATGATACCAGAGAGCACCGCATAGACCGCAGGCTTGCCTTCCCGCACGAAGAAGTCGGTGACAATCGGTAGCTCTACGGCATAGATATCCACGATCAGCGCAATGCCCGCCAACATGCCAATCACGATACAAACCTGTACAAAACGATTGAGTAGATGATTTTTCTGTTTCATTCTATCCTGTCTCCTTTAAAACAGCAACTAATTCTATTTGTTGTATTCGCGTATTCGTTGTAATAAAAAATAGACTATCGTAGCTACTGACGATAGTCTATCTCGATATTTATCGTTTGTCAATAAATATTTATTGTTTTATTTGTTTATCGTGTGCGGAACACCGTGCACCGACCTGTGCCATTGAGCAGATCGGCAATTCTCTGCTGCGCATTGGCAATGTATACCGTGGTCCCCTCGCGGATCGGCTGCTTGATAAAGTCCAGCTTTGCCCGTGCGCCGTTGGAGCCCGCGCGGCTTGTGCCAATGCAACTATCCGAGAGCGCGTCAATCTGCGCAATGACCTCGTCGGCCGTTTGCCCTTCCACAACCGGAACAAGCGTCTTCGGGTCGTTGGGATCAAGGTAGATGCCGTCCGCACTGGTGAAGATGACCAGATACTTTGCGTGCACCAGCGTGCAGATAACAGAGGCGGTCTCGTCGTTGTCGATACACTCAACCACCTGCTCGCCCTGCTTACGCAGTGTGGCAAGCTCCATCTTGCGGATTTCCTCAATGCTGACCGGATCGTTGTAATTGACGATCGGGATCGCGTTTTGCTTTGCCGCGCGCAAGAGGAAGGAACGGATGTGCTTGCGCTTTTCCTCGTCGTTAAAGTGTGTGTGCTCTACCAACAGCTGTCGCACGCTGTAACGGTCGGGGATATAGCGTCGGTATTCCATCATAAGGATGGTTTGCCCTTGCGCCGCATAGTCAGCCTTGATCTCCTCGCCATCCCCCGTGAGCTCTTTTCCGTTGCGACGGATATAGTCGAGGCGGCCGATTTCGGTTGCGCCGCTGCTCACCCAGATCATACCCGGGCGAAGCTCCGAGCCGAGGCGGGAGAAGATGTTGTAGTCAATGTCGTTGTCGGCCTTTCGAATCAGCGCCATAGAGCCGATCTTGCCGACCAATTCATAATCGAATTTCATAACAAGCTTCCTCTACTTTTTCTTGCAAAAAAAGTAGCAAAAAGAGTTTCACGTGTTGATGTCTTTACGACTGAACGAGATACGCATGGATAAAGGGTTCAAGCTCCCCGTCCATGACCGCCTGAATGTTGCCGTTTTCAAAGCCTGTTCTGTGATCCTTCACCAGCGTATACGGCTGGAAAACATAGCTTCGAATCTGGCTTCCCCACTCAATCTTCTTCATCTCGCCCTTGATCTGGGACATCTGCTCCTCGCGCTCACGCTCCTGCAACTCCAGCAGTTTGCCGCGCAGCATGCGCATAGCGGTCTCCTTGTTTTGCAGCTGGCTACGCTCGTTTTGACACTGCACCACAGTATTGGTCGGCAAGTGCGTAATACGGATGGCGGAGCTTGTTTTGTTGATGTGCTGTCCGCCCGCGCCGCTGGCACGGAAGGTGTCCACACGGATGTCGTCCGGCTCAATCTTGATGTCGCCCGAGTCATCATCAAAAATCGGCGTCACATCCAGCGAGCTAAACGACGTATGCCGCCTGCCGCTGGAATCAAACGGAGAGATGCGCACCAACCGGTGCACACCCTTTTCCGCCTTGAGATAGCCATAGGCGTTCTCTCCATCCACCTCGAAGGTGACGGATTTCACACCCGCGTCGTCGCCGTCCAGCATATCCAGCTCGCGCACCGTCCAGCCCCTGCTCTCGCAGTAGCGCGTATACATGCGGTAGAGCATCTCGGTCCAGTCCTGCGCCTCCGTGCCGCCAGCGCCCGCGTGGAGCGAGAGCACGGCGTTGGAGCTGTCATACTGGCCCTTGAGCATCTGCTCAAGCCGCATCGCGGAGATTGCATCGCCAACGGCGGCGGACTCTGACTTGATTTCGGTTACGAGGCTGTCGTCCTGCTCCTCCTCCGCCATCTCAATGAGCGCACCGAGATCCTCAAAGCGGCTCTTGAGCTTGAGAAAGCGCTCCAGCTTGTTTTGCAGCTGGCGCTGGCGCTGGTTGATCTTGTTTGCGTTGTCTACGTCATTCCAGAAATCAGGCGCGGACATCTGATCGTCCAGTGCGCGGATTTCCTCCTGCATGCTCTCCGGGTTGAGCGCGGCGCGGCATTCCTCCAGCTGCGCCTCAAACGCGCCGAGGTTTGATTTATATTCGTCCAATGGGATCATATTTATTCCTTGACTCCTCTCGATCGTACTGTATGTTGCCTTTTGCTCCAGTGCGGTCAGTTTCCCGCTATCCGCCGGGATCGCCGGCAGAGCGCGTTGTGTCGAGTCATTCGTTCCTGCCGTGACAGTTCTTATACTTTTTGCCGCTGCCGCAGGGGCACGGATCGTTGCGACCAACTTTCTTTTCACTGCGCGAGAAGGTAGCCGAGCTGCCCTCACTCTTGGGCTCGATGGGCTTTGCGAGTTGTACGCGTTGCAGCGGGCTTCCGGTGATCTGCATCATGTACAGGCGGCGGACGGTCTGCTCCCGAATCTCGGCAACCATCGCGTCAAACATCTCGAAGCCTTCGCTCGTGTACGCATAGACGGGATCTTTTTGACCATACGAGCGCAGCCCGATACCCTGCTTGAGCTGATCCATCGCGTCGATGTGCTCCATCCAGTGTTCGTCCACGGTGCGCAGCAGCAGCACGCGCTCGTTTTCACGCATATCGACCTCTGCCTGCGTGATCTGGTTTTCCATATGCTCGTAGACCGTGTCTGCATAGCGGTAGAGCTTTTGCTGCACATCCTCATAGGAGACTTTCTTCTGCTCCTCCTCGCTGAAGAGCGGCTTAACCGGCTGTAGCATGAGCCTGCAGATTTCCTGCGAAAGAGCGGTGAAGTCCCAGGTGTCCTTCGGCGCATGCGGGCTGCACTTAGACTCCAGAATGCTATCTATGGTGCCGTAGATCATGGTCTTGATGCTCTCGGAGAGATCCTCGCCCATGAGAACGCGACGGCGCTGACCATAGATGATCTCACGCTGCTTGTTCATGACATCGTCATAGCGCAGAACGTTTTTACGGGTTTCAAAGTTCATGGCTTCCACGCGCTTCTGGGCGGCCTCAATCTGCTTGGTGAGCATGCGCATCTCCAAGCGAATCTCGCCCTGCTCCTCCGTAGAGGTGAAGCGGTTGAGCATGTTTGTGATGCGCTCGCCGCCAAACCGGCGCATGAGCTCATCTTCAAACGAAACAAAGAACTGTGTGGAACCGCGGTCGCCCTGACGACCGGCGCGTCCGCGCAGCTGGTTGTCAATGCGGCGGCTCTCGTGCCGCTCCGTGCCCAGGATAAAGAGACCGCCGAGGGCTTCTACCTCGTCGTGCTCCTTGCTGGTGACGGCTTTGTGCGCGGTGTAGAGTTCGGTGTAACGCGCGCGCGCAGACAAAATCTCTTCGTCATCCGTCTCCGCGTGACCAACCGCCTCTTCAATCATCCAGTCCTCCATGCCTTCGTTTCGCATATCGCGACGGGCGAGGAAGTCCGGGTTGCCGCCGAGCAGAATATCCGTTCCGCGGCCCGCCATGTTGGTTGCGATGGTGACCTGGCCTTTTTTACCAGCCTGGGCAACAATCTCCGCCTCTTTTGCGTGCTGCTTTGCGTTGAGCACTTCGTGCGGGATGCCAACGCGCGTGAGTCTGCCGCTGAGATATTCGCTGCGTTCCACGCTGATGGTACCAACGAGCACCGGCTGGCCGGTTGCATGAATGCGCTTAATCGCGTCTACAATCGCGTCAAACTTGCCCTTTTCGGTCGGGAAGATCGCGTCGTCCATATCGGTGCGGCGCAGCGGCTTGTTGGTCGGAATCTCCAGAACATCCAAATCATAGATGCTCATGAACTCGCTTTCCTCGGTCTTGGCGGTACCCGTCATACCCGCGAGTTTTTTATACATACGGAAGTAATTCTGTAGCGTGATGGTGGCGAGCGTCTGGTTTTCTTTTTCTACCTTGACGCCTTCCTTCGCTTCCAGCGCCTGATGCAAACCTTCGCTGTAACGGCGCCCAATCATGAGACGGCCCGTGAACTCATCTACGATGAGTACCTCACCATTCTGCACAACATAGTCCTTATCCAGCGTAAAGAGCGCGTTGGCGCGCAACGCCTGCACGATATGGTGGTTGATCTCCATATTGGCGGGGTCGCCCAGATTTTCAAGGTTAAACCGTGCCTCAGCCTTGCGAATGCCCTCCGCGGTGAGCTGCACAGTGCGTTTCTTGATGTCGCACTGATAGTCGCCATCCTCGGGAATCTCCTCGCCGAGCATGCGATCCGTGCTGGACTGCTGCGTCAGATCGGAGCCGCGCGTGAGCCCGCGCACGAAGCGGTTGGCTTCAACATACATCTCGCTGGACTCCTCGCCCTCGCCGCTGATGATCAACGGCGTACTCGCTTCGTCCACGAGGATGGAGTCCACCTCGTCGATGATGGCATAGTTTAATTCGCGCTGCACCATGTGCTCGCGGAAGACCACCATGTTATCGCGTAGATAGTCAAAACCGAACTCGTTATTGGTACCGTAGGTGATGTCCGCATTGTAAGCTTCCTGTTTCTCCGGGCGCTCCATGCCGTTGACCACGCAACCGACGGTGAGTCCGAGGAAGCGATAGATCTTGCCCATCCACTGCGCGTCGCGCTTGGCAAGGTAATCGTTGACCGTGACCACATGCACACCGTTTCCGGCAAGCGCATTGAGGTAGGCAGGCAGGGTTGCGACCAGGGTTTTGCCCTCGCCGGTCTTCATTTCGGAAATACGCCCCTGATGGAGCACCATGCCGCCAATGAGCTGCACATCAAAATGCCGCATGTCAACGGTACGAACCGCCGCTTCACGCACGGTTGCGAAGGCCTCCGCCATGATGTCGTCTAGCGTTTCGCCGTTTTTCAGGCGTTCACGGAACAGCACCGTCTGCGCGCGCAACTGCTCGTTGGTCATTTTTTGCATCTGCGGTTCGAGTTCGTTAATCCTCTTGACATACGGTTGCAGCTTTTTCAGCCGGCTTGCGCTCGTGTTCCCGAGCAGTGTATCCAAAAATCCCATTCGGAAGCTCCTTTGATATACTTTTCCGTGGGCGACTGCTATGGTTTAAGACGGCATTCGTCCGCATAAAATTCTTTCAGGCATGTCGCAATTGCCATCAAAACGGCACTTGCCCGCATATTACCCTAATGATGCAGTATAGCAGAAACCCGCATAAACCGCAACAAAAAGCCCCCGATTCTACGGGAGCTTCACAAAGGTAGTTCGGTTGTGTCAAAGTGTTGTCAATCGTCGTTTTTCTCCGGCTTTTGTCGCTGCGGATTGTCCTCCGGCAGGCAGAGCAGTCGCGCGCCAAATAGCGATATGCTGGCACCTGCTAGGAAGTAGAAACCATCGTTTAGATCCTCCAGCAACATCCATACAATCAGTGCTATCCCGACGAATATCACAAACACTTTGTAAGCAAAGTCCATCGAACTATTGCTCCACGTTCGCTTTTGATAGGACCAAACTACCCCGCCGAGCAGGAGCAGGTGGATGCAGTCGATCGTCCAGTCAATATGATTTAGCCTGGCAGTCAAAATCTGAAACAGCGAGAATAAAACGATCAGCGCCGAAAGAAGAATTCCCACCCACTTTTTTAGGTTAAATGTTTTTTTTACATCCGCGGTTTTGGAAAGCAGCTGATCGACGGAAACGCCGAGCGATTCTGCCAGCAGCGGCAGGGATGTGATATCTGGGTAGGCAACGTCACATTCCCATTTGGAGACGGCTTTGTCCGTCACATGCATGATGGCCGCCAACTGCGCCTGCGTCATCTGCTTTTCTCTCCTGAGGCGCGCAATCTTCTCGCCAAAGGTTTCTGTCTGCATGCCAGCCTTCTCCTATCTATTCCAATACTCATATGAATAGTTGCTTTTTCTCATCATATCGAATCGGACTGCACCGCGCAAGAGATGTGCTTGCGCGAGTAGGTATACCATTGGTTGACTGATCCATAAAAGCAAAAGCTCCCGCGTATTGGGAGCTTTGTGTTGCATGATTGCATAACGTTTTTTACGATAAAAGCTGGGATTCGACGAAATTCGGATCGGATTTATCTTCGCCGGATAATTGGTTCATTCGGTGTTCCGCGTGTTTCTCTGCCGTACCATTGAGCAGCTCCATCACCGCAACGACACTCGGCGTAGTCGGGGGAAGCGTCTTGACCAACGGGGAAGCTATTAAGATTGCTACGCAGGCCAGCGCCGCGACTGGATAGGCCGCGAGTAGACGCAGGGCGGGGCTGGGATGATCCTGATAGTCCTTTGCCGTTCCTGCTCCAAACTTTCGCTGTGCCCAGCCCGTGAGATATGCGGCATCGAAGAGTATCATCCACATATACATGAAATAGACTACGTTGCGCAGGCGATATGGCCCCGGGCTTGACGCGGCATAGGCGCTGGGCGCAAATTGCGACGCAAACACGAGAAACGCAAGCGCGATCACAAGCAGCGGATATCGAAAATTCCAGCCGGTTTTTCGGAGCGCAGGGCCGATGAACAACACCGAAAGTAAGATCAACGCAATTGCCGCGCCATCAAACCACTGAAGCGCAAACCCCGCGCCCATCGCAATGGCAAGCGCAACTGCTTGAAGAGGGCCGCTTTGCGCAACTCCGCTTGCGAGCACTTCTGCCTGGCGAACCGCATTGCCCGGTGCGAGAATGCTAACGGCGACCCCCGCGCCAAAGATCAGCAGCATGGCGATCAGCGGCGGCAGAAGTCGATAACGTTTTTTCCAGATGGCACAAGCAACAGCAAGACATATCGCCGCGCCACCGATCATGATACTCGCATAATTTCCGCCGGACAGAACGGCGCACAGGAGTACACCCAGCACCGCATAGGTGATTCGCGACCACGTGCGTGTCGTGTGAAACAAGCGAATAATTAATGTAATCAGCACCAACAGGAACGCATGGTAAAGCGTGTAATAAACGGCACCATTATACCAATAAAACGCCTCTCTGGCAGAGCTGCAGAGTTGAATGGAGAAAATCAGCAAGATCGAACCGATGATGAGCCAAACGCGACGCGGGAGGTGCAGCAGCGTACACAGCAGCGTGTACAGCAGAAACAACGTTGATACTATCAGTGCTGCCATCATCAGGTACGGCGTGATTTGATAATAGGATAATCCAAATGCACCGGGCTGCAACGCCATCAAAAAGATAGCGCTGAATGTCCCCTGCCAGGATTGGTACTTCTCCGCAACAACGCCTCCTGCGGCATTAACTGCATTCTGCAACGTCGGTTCCTGCGCCAGCGCCTGTTGAACCGGAGCGCTATAGATGATGTCGTCGCCCAGTGGCAGGTCATACTTTGCGATGGAGAGCATTGCCAGCAGAGAGATTGCTAAGAGCGATACCATTGCGATACTCAGGATTGTAAGCAGCCGCGATTCAGATCCGGATTGCGGTTTAGGCTGTCCGTTTTTCATTGCAAGTGTTCCTCCTCCCAATCGCAAGAAATGACCGTCTAGGCGATCACTTCTCAAAATATTATGTCTACTCTATGGCTCGACTTCTATACGTTCCTGCTTTGACCGCCGCACCATGCCTAAGGTATAAAACACCAGCGCTGCGCCGATGAACGCAAACGCGATAATACGATCCTGCGTGAGCACTTCGTGGAACAGCAGAATGCCGATGAACATCTGTAGTGTCGGGCTGACATACTGTAGAAACCCGACCGTTGAGAGCGGCAGGCGATTGACCCCAAATGTAAAGAGAATCAGCGGAGTTGCTGTTACGACGCCGGAGAGAACCAGCATGATCGTTTCCGATACTTTTAGATTCATGATAGTCGCATGGCTGACCGGCGCAAAGAGAACAAACGCCAGCGCGAACGGCCCGATGAGCAGCGTTTCTACCGCTATACTGGTCAATCCCCCGACGCCTGCGAGCTTTTTGAGTGTGCCGTAAGCGCTAAAACTCAGCGCAAGCACGATGGCGATCCACGGGAAAGCGCCGAATGCGATGGTCGCGATTAGAACACCAATCAATGCAAGACCGAGTGCGATCCACTCAAATATCCCACACTTCTCGCGAAAGAGAACAATGCCTGTGGCAAAAACCATCAGCGGGTTCATATAGTAACCAAGGCTGGAATCCAGCAGATGTCCTGCATTGACCGCCCAAATGTATACACCCCAGTTTATGGTAATTGCAATTGCGGCGGGGATGACAAAACGCATCTTCTTTTTGTCACGCAAAACGGCCTTGACTTCGCCAAACTTCTTTGTGGCAAGCAAGATTCCAACGGTGAACACCGCCGACCAGATAATTCGATTGCAAAGGATGAAGATTGAGTTGACGCCCTCCAGCGCATGCCAGTAGAGCGGCAACAGTCCCCATAGGATATAGCACGCAAGTGTACTGAATAAACCGATGTTTCGTTTTTCCATATTTGTACGCTCCATTCCGACCATTTTAACACAGTTCAATCGGAGCGCAACCCATTTTTGAAAAACTCACAATTTTATGTGATACAATCCAATCAGTATTCTTGTGCCTAAGTTGGTTCCGTGTTCGTTGAGTCGGGAAGAAATGTCCTAACAAACAAAAAATCCTTCGGGGAAACCCGAAGGAAGTTGGGAAATCCATGCGTTCGCGCCGGATATTTCCGGCGGGACGCAAGGATATTATGTCGATTCAGCGCCGCTTAGCAGCTGGCTTTCGCAACAGGGTGACGAAATTTTGCCTTGAGCAGGTAAGCTACGATGTACAGACGGTCTAACATGTTCTTCACTCTCACTTTCATACATCTAGTTTCTTCTATGCTCGTATCATACAATATATATGTGAACAGACTTTTATATGAAAATGAAAATTTTATTATTTTCTGTAAACAGTCTGTTTCTTTCTTATGTCCCGTTTGTGAAAACCATCTGTTTTTGATTTATTCAGCGGCTACCTACTCTCCCGGGTAGGCAGCGCAATAGTCGCGGTGCGTCGGGACTGAAGCCCACTCCTACCGCTCCTTTGCTTGCCATTCCTTCGCCTCGCTTCATCCCGCACAGCGGGCGCTCGGCTTCGTCATGTTGCAAGTCAAGTGCGTTTCGCGCGTTGGCAAGCTAGGTTCGGGGGAGTAGGTAAACACAAGTATGCGAACAAAACAAAAGACCATGCAATGCATGGTCTTTTGTTTTGTTGGATCCCGGCGGCTACCTACTCTCCCGGACCGTTGCCAGTCAAGTACCATCGGCGTATGAAGGCTTAACTTCTGTGTTCGGAATGGGAACAGGTGGAACCCTTCAGCTAAACCACCGGAAAGGTGTGGTGTTCGAAAACACCTTGAAAACTGCATAGCGTGTAATTCACTTTGATCAAGCCCTCGACCTATTAGTATCGGTCAGCTTCACGCGTTACCGCGCTTCCACCTCCGACCTATCAACCTTGTGGTCTACAAGGGGTCTTACTTCGTTAACCGAATGGGAGATCTTATCTTGAGGTCGGCTTCACGCTTAGATGCCTTCAGCGTTTATCCGCTCCGCACGTGG
>JAEWYV010000031.1 GCA_023458615.1 Bacillota bacterium | reverse complement strand
CAGGCGGGCCAAGTCGGCAAAGGTGAATTTGACATCGACTTCATCTCCGTGGAATCGCGGGACGAGGTCGGCGTACTTGCCGACGCATTTCGCCAGATGACAGCGAGTTTGCAGGAACATGTGGAGGAGTTTAAAACGCGGATGGCGGAGGAAAGCCGCCTTAAGGAGACCCAACTGCGAATGGAGAGCAGTCTCAAGGAAAGCCAACTGATCTTCTTACAGTCGCAGATCAACCCCCATTTTCTCTACAACACACTCAACGCAGGCGCGCAGCTTGCGATGATGGAGGGTGCGGAAAAAACCACGTTGTTTATAGAAAACTTAGCCGACTTCTTTCGCTACAGCGTCAAGCGCACAGGGCAGGTTTCAAGTCTTGCGGACGAGATCAGCCAAGTGGAAACATATCTGCATATCATCAATGTTCGTTTTTCGGACGAAATACAGTACATCAAGCGTCTGGAAGGATCGGTGGAACGCTATACGCTGCCCGGCGTTATCCTTCAGCCGATTGTCGAAAACGCCATTAACCATGGGCTTCGGGATGTAAAGTGGGAAAAGAAAATTGATCTGCTTGCCCGCGAGGAGGAGGAACGTATCCTCGTTACCATTACGGACAATGGAAAAGGCATGACGCAGGAAGAGATTGAGGCCGTGCTCGTCGGTCAGCCAATTGAAATTGAGATGGACGGGCAGCCGCACAGGGGCACAGGATTAAAGAACGTCATGGAGCGGCTCAGAATCTACTTTGGTATTCACGAGGTATTCGAAATCAAGAGTGATGGTCCGGGCTGCGGGACCGCCGTCACAATCATCATCCCGAAAAAGGGCAACCATGCCATCTAGCGTCCGCAATTTTACGTTAAGACTTGCCGGGGAACAATAGCGCTGTCTCTTCATAGACAACCTACGCATCTCACAATAATTGTAAAACCAAGACTTGCCGGAGAACAATGATGTATAAAATCTTGCTGGCGGATGACGAAGGCATCGAACTGGATGCACTTACGTTTATCCTCGAAAAAAACTTTCCCGGACAATGTACGATTGAGACCGCAAAAACCGGATACGATGCGGTAGAGCTCTCAGAGCGCTTCCGCCCGGACATTGCGGTGATGGATATTCGTATGCCCGGAATCAATGGCATGGAGGCCATTCAGGCGATTCAGGCAATCTCCCCCGGCATTCTGTTTATTGTGCTGACCGCCTATGATAAGTTTGAATATGCCAAGGAGGCAATTCGCCTCTCGGTGTTTGATTTTTTGACAAAACCTGTCAACCGCCTTGTCTTTGCAGACGTGGTTCGCCGCGCAATGACCAAGGTAGACGCGGAGCGCAAGGCACGAACCGCCGCGCTTAAGACGCGCGAGCGCATGGAAAACATGCTGCCGGTGCTGGAGAATAGCTTTGTCTATATGCTGCTCATGCAAAACGACGACCCAGCCGCCTATACGCGCCTCTTTGACATACTGGGCATCGATTCCCCGTCCGCAACCGTTATGGTACTGGAACTCACGAAAATGCTCGGCGGTGATATTCTGGATCTCGACATCAAAGCCAGCGAAGTTTATTCGTCAATTCGCGGGCTAATCAAGGAGTCATTTGTCTGCATCGTCGGCCCGGCAATGGCAAACCGTGTGATCGTGGTTCGCCCCGCCGCCGAGTCCGAAAATGAATATTATGAACGTCTGCTGCTCATTGAGCAGGGCCGTGCGCTGGCGCATCGTGTGGAGGATAAGATCGGTGTGGAGTGTAAGCTCGGCATCGGCTCTACCGTGCGCCTTGGCAAGCTCTGCGAAAGCTATGCGCAGGCGATCAAGGCAGTCAAGCACTGCAAGGGAATCGTGTCCCATTTTAACGATCTCCCCATCGCCTCCGATTATGAAACCGGCTACCCTGTCGATCGGGAAAAGCATCTGGAGGAGATGATTGTAAAAGGCGACGCGCAGTCAGCCTCTGCTGATGCGGAGCAGTTCTTTCAGTGGATGGTGGACCGCTATCCCGATCACGATATGGCGATTCGCCTCAAGGTGCTGGAGTTTGTCATGCGCGCGGAATACAATGTGTTCCACGAGGGCGGCGGCATAAAATATCATTTTCTCGATCGTGAGGACTATCTGCAAACCGTACTCGCTGCAGAGAACTTTGAAGAGCTCAAGGGTTGGTTCATGCGAAAGATTGCGGAGAGCGCTCGCAACGTCAACACCAAGGCGGATGAAAAGGCAAATCGTGTCATCGCCAAAGCGCGCGCGTTCATTGACCGTAACTTTAACCGCGACCTCACGCTGGAAGAGGTCTCGCGCGAGGTGCACGTCAGCCCCTACTATTTCAGCAAGCTCTTTAAGGAGCAGACAGGCGACAATTTCATCAACTATCTCACACTCAAGCGCGTTGAGACCGCGAAGCAGCTGCTCGCGGATGGCAGACTCAACATCAAAAATATTTGCACCGAGATCGGCTATAACGACCCAAACTACTTCTCCCGCCTCTTCAAGCGATTTGAAGGGGTCACCCCTTCGGAATACCGCGAGCAGGTGCTTCCGGTTGCAGAAGAGTAGCGAATTGATTCCGAATTTGTGTTCGTAATAACCTGGCCGGGCGTGTATCCGCCATGCCGGATGTGCGTTGATCCCTTTCGAGATGGATGGAGGCGAGCCATATGAGAATTTACCCGTTGGTCAAGCGTGTGTTTGCGCTCTTTGCGTCGCTTATGCTCCTGTTGTCTACGG
>JAEWYV010000030.1 GCA_023458615.1 Bacillota bacterium | reverse complement strand
TGTGTATGAACAACATTGGAAAGAACCCGCCGCCCGTCTTCTATCACAGCGGCGGCGGTTTCATCGCATGAGGTTTCAATTGCAAGGATGCGCGCATGAGGCTTGGCTTTGACTGCCACCAGTCTTTGCTCTACAGCGCGTTCATAGTCTGTCATATAAAATCCTGTTTCGCTTGTGCGTTGTTTGTTGCGCTAGGCTATTAGTCGTCGAGAAATCCCGTATCGTCGTGTTCGTTTTGCTTCTTCTGCGGCTTTGCGTTCTTTTTCTGCGGCTCCGGCTGCGGGGTGCGCTTTTGCGCCTGCTGCCTTGGCTGCTCTGCAACCGGCGTGCGCTCCGAACGCGTCGGCTGCTTGGGCGCAGTCGCCTGCGCCTGCTCTGCCTGCGCTGCCGTCGCTGCCGCGGCGCGCTTTTTTGCCCGCTTTTCTTCCCGCAGGCGCGCCTCTTCCGCCTCTGCCGCCGCTGCTTCCGCCTCGGCCTGTTTCTTTGCCTTGATTGCGGCGATGCGTGCGCGCTTCTCCGCCTGGCGCTTTTCTTCCTCAGTCGCTTTCTTCAGGTCTTCCTTTGCCTTTTTACGCGCGGCAACCGCGGTCTCACGCGCTTTTTTGCGCGCCTGTGCAACCGCGCGGCGGCGTTTGTATCCATCCGATGAAAGAACCAGCGCGAGAATACTCAGCGCAATGAGCACGACGATGATTACGCCGGCGTATACGCCGAGCCGTGCAATGATATCCGCAAAGATCTGTTCCGGCAGCATGTTGATCATGCGGCTCTGCGTTCCATCGAACAGCCAAAGATCATTCCAAAACAGCATCTCGTGGAAGAATGTCCAGAAATTGGAAAAGTCCAGCGCCGCCCAAGTGCCAAGGAAGCCAAAGATCAGCAAAAACACAAACGAACCGGAGAGATATCCCTGCGCGATGTATTGCGGTGCCATGCGGAAATGCACAACCGCTGCAAAGAGAAACAGGATAAGCATGACAAGCACGCCGACATCCCGATACGACGCAATGGTGGTATAGATCTGGCGCACGTCCGCCATATGTTCAACTTCCTGCTCGTAGTCAAACATCTGCTTCTTTTCGCCGTTGATCGTTACCTCAATGTTGATGTCCTTTGCGTTGCCCTCCATATAATCCACCAGGCGATCAAACGAGGCAACCAAATCAGTATTGGTCATGCCCATCTTCGAGCTGATGGCGAGCTTGGTAAACTCGTTGTTGATGAAGGTTTCGTCGTTAATGACAAAACCGATGGAGGTAAACACTATGATTAATATCAGAAGAATGGAAGCGAGGGTCGCCATACCCACGGACAGAAACTTTCTCATGTTCGCTTGTCTCCCCGTTACTTGCAAAGTTTTTATCAAACATAAATCGATGCGGATATTTCAAATCAAACCGCGTCTGTTACGCAGCGACATTATAACACGATAACGCGCATTTCCGGCTCAAATAGCCACATTCTTTCGCAGAAAAGCCGCAGCGACGGCAAAAACTCCGCCCGCCGTGTGGATTATACCATAACTCATGCTAACGCAACAGTCTGCCGCGTGCTGGTTGCGCTTTTATGGACACGAACCGCGCGAAATACTTGCCAACCCCCTGCACAACAGGCTACAATAGAAACAGATAGTTTTCTATACCAGCAAGCCAATTGATCAGAACCATTATTCATTCGCACATCGATTCATGAAGTGCAGAAAAGAGGCGAACAAAATGAGCTATCGTATATTCACAGACGCAACCAGCGACCTGCCCGCAAGTTTTGCCGAGCAGTTACACGTTACCGTATTGCCCATGGGCTTTACCATGGAGGACAAGGAGTATTTCTATATCCCCGGTCGGTCGGATATGCCGATAGAGCAGTTTTTCGCCAAGATGCGCGCAGGCGTAACTGTAACCACCGCGCAGGTAAATACCTTTGCGTTTCTTGCGGCGTTTGAACCCGTTTTGCAGGCGGGTGAAGATGTACTCTACCTCGGCTTCTCCTCAAAACTTTCCGGCACGGTTCAGTCCGCCTTCAACGCGGCGGAGGAGCTTAAGGCAAAATACCCCGAGCGCAAGATCATCGTCATTGATTCCTGCTCCGCTTCCCTTGGCGAAGGGCTATTGGTTTATTATGCCGCAAAGCAGCAGAACCTCACCATCGACGCGCTTGCCAAGTGGGTTGAGGAAAACAAACTGCACTTTGCGCACTGGTTCACCGTAGATGATCTTGTCTATCTCAAGCGCGGCGGGCGCATCAGCGGGGCGACGGCGGCCATTGCCACCATCCTCAATATCAAGCCCGTTATGCATGTGGATAACGAGGGGTATCTTGTTGCGGTGGAAAAAGTGCAGGGCAGGAAGAAATCACTCCGCGCGCTGTTTGAGCACATGGAAAACACGCTCGATCAGAAGGCGACGCACACCGTATTCATCGGGCACTGCGATGCGGTGAACGACGCGGAATACGTTGCCTCGCTTGTTCACGAAAAATATCCGGACATCATGGTGTATATCGACGACATCGGCACCAGCATCGGCGCGCACTCCGGCCCCGGAACCATCGCGCTCTTTTTCGTCGCGAGCGAGCGGTAACAAAATCGATTATATTGAGGCGGGTGGAGCAAATCCATCCGCCTTTCCTATACTTTAAATTCGCGCGGAGTGAAAACTAGGGGGTCTACTTGCCTTGTTGAACGAATCTGATTAGAATAAAGCCTATCAGGCGACCATGCGTTTTTCCGCCATTTTCCGGCGGGCAGGCGCAAATTTCAGGAGGGCGAATGGAACCCATCTATATTACAGGACATCGAAATCCCGACACGGACTCAATTGTCGCCGCGATCTCCTATGCCATGCTGAAAAACGCGCTGGGCGAGCGCGCCTATATCGCGTCTCGCATTGGTGAGCTCAGCGACCAAACGGAGATGCTACTGAAAAAGTTTGACTTTCCCGCCCCAACGCTCCTGCACACAGTTCGCACACAAGTGTCCGATTTGGACTATGATACGCCGCCCATCCTCTCCGCTGCAGTGAGTGTTTACCACGCTTGGCAAACCATCGTCAGCGACACGGCAATCATCCCTACCCTACCCGTGACAGACGAGGATGGACGACTTTACGGCATGCTCACGCCGGAGGAGATTGCCACCTACGACATGCGCTCGATCAAGGGCGCCCGACTGGAGGGTGTGCCGCTCTTTAATTTGCTTGCGAGCCTGGACGGACGGTTGATTCACGCCGCAACGGAACAAACGGAGCTCTCCGGCGCGCTTGTGATGGCGCTGCCGACGCATGCGGGACATCCTGAGATCGGGCCGGAGAGTGTTGTGCTCTGCGGCAATCAGCCGGATGTGATCCGCCTCGCGCTGGAAAATCACGCTGCCGCGTTAATCGTCTGCGAAAGCGAGGTTGACACCACGCTTGATTTCTCCGGCTGCAGCACCTGCGTCATCGCCACCCCGTATGATGCCTACGCCGCATCTAGGCTCATGTTTCTTTCCATCCCCGCCTCGCGCATCTGCCGCAGGGATAACCTCGTCTCCTTTCACTTATCGGACTTTTTAGATGAGGTGAAGGAGGAAACGCTCAAGTCCCGCTTTCGCAGTTATCCGATTCTCGACGCGGAGGATCGTGTGGTGGGTACGCTCTCGCGCTTTCACCTGCTGCGCCCAAAGCGCAAGCGTGTGGTGCTTGTGGATCATAACGAGCTGCATCAGTCCATTCCCGGCCTGGAGCAGGCGGAGATTCTCGAAATCATAGACCATCACCGATTAGCCGAGGTGGAGACGGATGCGCCGGTCTATGTCCGCAACGAGCCGGTCGGCAGCACCTGCACCATCATTACGAGCATGTTCTTTGAACGCGGTGTGATGCCGAGCAAGAAGCTTGCGGGTCTGCTCGCCGCCGCAATCGTCACTGACACTATCGTGTTCAAGTCCCCAACCAGTACTCCGGTTGATCGCGCGATGGCGGAGCGCATGGCAAAGATCGCCGGACTTTCATTGGATACATTAGGGCGTGAGATCTTCTCGGTTTCGCCGACGGACGGCAGCAGTCTTGAGGAGCTCTACTTTACAGACTTCAAGCAGTTTCAAATTGCGGGGCACTCCCTCGGTATTTCTCAGATTACCTCGCTGGATACCGACGCGTTGGAGAAGAAGAAGCCGGAGTTCCTTGCCCTGATGGAGCGCGAGATGGCGCAGCATAGCTATGATATGATGTTGCTGATGCTCACGGATGTGCTCAAGGAGGGGACGCTGCTTCTCGCGGTTGGCGACTTGGACGTGCTGGAGCATGCGTTTAATGTTTCGTTCAAACATAATGCGGCATTTTTGCCGGGCGTTATCTCGCGTAAAAAGCAGATTGTACCCGCGCTCTCGCTGCTCTGGGGTTAACACCGGGGCAGATTGAAAAAGGAGGATACGTTTCATGAAACTCACAATAGACAACATCACCACGGAGGTTGCCTGTGGCGAAAGCCTGCTGGACATTGTCCGTAGGCTTGGTCTGGATAGCGCGGATTTAAAAACCCGCCCGCTCGCCGCCAACATTGCAGGCGAAACCTTTACGCTCAACTACATTCCGCTGCGCGAGGAAAACGCAAAGCACGCCGCCCAGCGGGTAACACTCCGCCGCGCGATGCGCGCGGCAAACGGAATTGTCTCGCTGTTGCGCTATGACTCCGCACGCGGAAATCGTGTCTATGAGCGCACAATGCTATTTGTTTTTCTGCTTGCGATGCGAAAGCTCTATCCCAACACACGGGTTCGCATCAACTATGCCGTCGGCGCAGGCCTCTTTGCCAGCGTTGGCGAGCGGATTCAACTCACAGAAACGGATGTTTCGCGCATCAAGGTCGCCATGCGCGAGATTGTCGACGCCGACCTAACATTGGAACGTAAACGCATCGATATTGACGAAGCAATCGACTTTTTCTCCGCCGACGGGCAGGAGGATAAGGTGCGGCTACTTAAATATCGCCAGTTCTCCTATTTTGACATCTACCGGCAGGAGGACTATGTGGACTATTTCTACGGAGAGATGGCTCCCTCCACCGGCTATGCCAGCGTGTTTGATCTGCAATCGCACAACGGCGGGCTCTTGTTGCTGCGCCCTTCAGCAGCAAATCCGAATGTGCCGGCGGGCTATGTTTCTCTTCCGCGGCTTTCCAGCGTGTTTTCCGAAAGCGAGGAATGGGGTAACCTCATGCACTGCGCGGTGGTTGCGGATCTCAACGATATGGTGCTCAACGGCGAGGTGCGCACGTTGATTCGCGTAAACGAAGCGCTGCACGAAAAACGTTTTGCTCAACTGGCAGACGAAATCATTGCGCGCGGCGCGCGAGCAATCCTCATCGCCGGGCCTTCCAGCAGCGGAAAGACAACAAGCGCGAATCGCCTCTGCACCCAACTTCGTGTGCACGGCAAAACACCGGTGCTCGTTTCTCTGGACGATTACTATCTCAACCGCGAGCAGCTTAAGCCCGGCCCGGACGGTACCATTGACCTTGAAGACATCGCAACGCTCGACATCGCACAGTTTCAAGAGGATCTCACCCGACTGCTACGCGGCGAAGAGGTGGAACTGCCCCGCTTTGACTTTGTCCGCCAAAAGCGCTGCGACGAGGGGCACAAACTGCGCATTGATGAAAGCACCCCTCTTGTCATCGAGGGATTGCACGGCCTGAATCCCATGCTGCTACCGGAGGCGGTGGATAAAAACTTGATCTTCCGGCTCTATGTCTCCGCACTGACCACCTTAAATCTCGACGACCATAACCGCGTCCCAACCACCTATCTTCGCCTCCTTCGACGCATGGTGCGCGATCATGAGACGCGCGGCGCCTCCGTTGAGCGCACTCTCTCCATGTGGGACAGCGTCCGCGCGGGTGAAGAAAAATGGATTTTCCCGTTTCAGGAGGATGCGGATGCCATCTTTAACACCACGCTTATCTATGAGCCTGCTGTGCTCAAGAAGCACATTTTCCCCTTACTCGGCGCGGTTCAGCCGGAGAGCCCGTATTATGACGAAGCGCGATCCATCGTCAAATTTTTAAATTATTTTGTGGAAGCAAACGTTGAGGATGAAATTCCGCCGACCTCCATCCTGCGCGAGTTTGTCGGCGGGAATACATTTTATCGCTAATCAAAGCATTGCTTAAGCATCCGATTGGTATCTTGACCTGCCCGTTTCCATACGGCGCAGGTCGTTTTTGAATGGTCTATACAGGTTTGTGAGTAAAAATCATTAAACTCGTAACAATTTGGTTACGAAACCGAAAACGATGTAGCACTTTTATTGACTTTATTATGTTGTATTCGTATGATATGTATAGTCCATGAAACTCCCGTTTCATCCGAAACCATTGCTCCGACCCAAAGGAGGAACTACACCATGAAAAAGACGAATCTCATCAAGGCGGCGGCGGTGCTGTCCATGCTGGTGCTCGCGCTGGTAATTACCGGCGTACCCGGCATTGCGCTGGCAACGGTAACCGGCGTTACCATTACTCCCGGTTCGGGACAAAGCTATACCATTCCCGTTGGCGGAACGGTGGATCTGACTGCTGGCATGACGCAAACCGGCACGACAGGTACCCCTTCCTACTCGTGGTCGCACGGCAGCGGCATTTCGCTTTCTGCCGACACTGGAGAGACTACGCAAGTAACGGGTACAAATCCCGGGACGTATTCTGTCACCCTAACCGGTACGAATGACGCGGATTCCACCAGTGCGACCGCTTCGATTAATATCACGGTCACCGCAATGACCATCAGCAAGACAACTCTTTCGCTGGTCGGCGGCGCAACCTCAACCCTTACGGTTGGAAATGTGCTTTCCGGCAGCGTTACCTGGGAAACCAACAATTCGAATGTTGCTACGGTAGACTCCAATGGTTTGGTTTCTGCCGTTGGGGCCGGCTCAGCTACCATCACGGCAAAGAGCACGCCTTCCAGCGGAATTGAACAGACGAAGACCTGCGCCGTCACGGTTACACCCGTGATTTCGATTTCGCCCTCTTCCCAGAATATCACAGCCGCAAATACGACGGGTTCACCGATCGTACTCACCATCCAGTATGGCGGCGACCTGATCACCAGCTCTTCCACCGTTACGTGGAGCAGCAGCAACGGTAGCCTTGGTACGCTCTCCGGTACATCTGCGCTCAGCGGAAGTCCCACACTGTCCACGAGCGCGAACTTTACCTCCAGCGCGACCGCCGTTAACGGCACCACGACGATTACCGCCAAGATCAATGGCGCAGGCACCTATACCAACTCGCAGACCGCAACCGTAACGGTCAGGACCTCGCAGTATCTCGATATCCAAGGGCCGAGCAGTCTGAACAAAACCTCGCGGACCGGCGATTTCACAGTGTATCTGAAGAACGCCGACGGCACAACCGTTGACAACGATTCTTCCACGGTTCACTGGAGCTGGAGTTCGAGCTATCTCAAACTCACGAGCGATTCTTTGAATGATCGCCGCGCCGACATGCATGACGGCGAAGCGCACATTCAGCTCTATGGACGTTACAACACGCCTTCTGCCGGCACGCGGCTCTATGTCTGGCTCGACAGCAATGAAAGCGGAAAAATCTACCATACGATCACCATCAGCGGACTGAGCTCGCTTCCGCAAACTGGTCAGGATATGACGCTGGTTTACGTCTTTGGCGGTCTGGGCGCGGCTCTCTTGGCTGCAACGGGGGTATTGTATGGCATCCGTAAAAAACGCACCGTCGCATAAGCGCACGGAT
>JAEWYV010000029.1 GCA_023458615.1 Bacillota bacterium | reverse complement strand
CGAAATGGCAGCGTAGTTGATTCGCTCAAACACCGCGTCCACAAACTTCAGGTGCGCTTCGCTCTCCCAGCTGATTTTGTTCTTTGCGAGCATGTGATGATATCCGCTTACTCCGAGCCCGATCGGGCGGTATTTGAGATTATTCACCTTTGCATATGGCACGGGGAAGAAGTTAAGATCGATCACGTTATCCAGCGCGCGCACGACATAGCCCGTCAGCGTTTCAAGCTCGTCACCTTCCAGCACAATATGCCCCAGCGAGAGGCTCGCAAGATTGCACACAACAAAGTCGCCCGGCTTGGTGGTGGTGACAATGACCGTCTCGCCGTCCACGCCGACAATCTCCTGGCTCACGTCCTGAATGCCGCTCATATTCTGCGCAATCTCCGTGCAGAGGTTGCTGCAATAGATCATACCCTTGTGATGGTTCGGGTTTGCGCGGTTTACCGTATCCCGATTGAAGACAAACGGGGTTCCGGTCTCGATCGCGCTCTTTAGTATCATGCGCACGAGTTCCTTGATCGGGATGACACGCTTTTCAATGCGCGCGTCGACGACGCAGTCGCGATAGCGCGTCTCCCATTCCTCGCCCCAGAAATCCTCCAGACAATAACCCTTCACAGCGGAGATATCATGCGGACACATGAGATACCAGTTGCCCTCAATGTTGTCCCGCACGGTCTTCCAGAAGAGATCGGGATAGCACACGGCGGGGAAGACGTCGTGCGCCTTCATGCGGTCGTCTCCGTTGTTGGTGCGAATCTGCAAAAACTCCGGCAGATCCTTGTGCCATACATCCAGATAGACCGCGACCGCGCCCTGACGAACGCCGAGCTGATCCACCGCAACCGCGGTGTCGTTTGCGAGGCGGATCCAGCGGATCACGCCGCCGGCTGCGCCCTCAAAACCACGGATGGCGCTGCCCTTTGCGCGTACCTTGCCGAAATAGAGTCCCATACCGCCACCGTATTTGCTCACCTGCGCAAAGTTATTGATGCTGCGGTAGATGCCGGTCAGGCTGTCCGGAACGGTGTCGATAAAGCAGCTTGAGAGCTGATGAAACGGCTTTCTTGCGTTGGCGAGGGTAGGGGTCGCCATAGTTACCTTTAGCGAACTGAGCATCTCATAAAAACGGCGCACCCAAATCAGTCGATCCTTTGTCTCCGGCATGGCAAGATGCAGCGCGATGCCAAGGTACATCTCCTGCGGGGTTTCGAGCGGCTGCCCCTTGTGACTGCGGATGACATAGCGCCGCAAGAGCAACTCCAACCCCGAATAGGTGAGCTTCTCATCGTTTGCGGCGTTGAGAAAAGAAGCCGCCTCGTTGAGCTCCGCGTCGGTATAATTTTCTAAAATGTATTTCCCGTAGAGCCCGCGCTCGGCAAGATAGCGCACTTTATTGGAAAAACTGTTTAGGTTTAGTTCGCTTTGCGCGCTGGCTAAATCATGCTGAAAGTCGTGCATGAGAAGTCGCGCGGCAATGAACTCCCAGTTGGGCGCTTCCTGCGTGGTCAGCTCCGCGGCGGCGCGGATGAGCACCGCGCGCTTTGCGCCTTCGCCCATCTCCGGTTTCAAAAACGAGCGGAACTTTTCATCCAGACGCGAGAGCTCATAGCTCTCGTGCGGATAGTCCTTCTGCACCTTGGAGAGCACGGGCTCCAGCGCGTCGCAGTCGGCAAAGAGTTCGCAGATGCTGCGCCGCTGCCAGCGCATGCGCGTGCGCTCGCTGCGATAGAGAATATAGCTCTTGCTCTGGGCATAATAGCCCTGTTGCATGAGCGTCTCCTCTACGAGATCCTGAATTTGCTCCACCTGAACAGGGGGAGAGAGCTTTTGCATCCGCTCTTCCACCGCGCCGGTAACCGCATCCAACGCATCCTGCGAGATCTCAGTCTGCGTACTGAAGAACGCCTTTCGAATTGCGTTTGCAATCTTATTGCGGTCGTAGGCTTCCGCCTGTCCGCTTCGCTTGATAATCTCCATCATTTTGGTATACCTGCCCCGTTTACCCAATATTTTCTTTGAAATCGGCCCGATGATGCAACACGCGGCTCCATCCGGCTACGAACAGACACATCCGTCCGAAAACGCTATAGATAGTGCTATAAAGCCATAGTAGCACAAGATATAGACAATCGCAACGTTACACAGTGACTAGAGCACGTACGTTTTTTCCCTGCAATTTTCAATAAAGTGCTGGGAGAAACAAAAAATAGCAACAGAAATGGGCTGTTTTAGAATTCTTGTAATTAGCGGAAAAGTGAAGGGGAAAATCGCCGAAAAATGTTTACAAATAGGAGCCGAGCGAAAGGTGCAATTGAGCAATAGGATTACATTACCAAACGCTGGATCAACTTTCGACGTGTAAGGGCAACGACAAAAGATATCTATAGAAGTGACATCAAATCATCCTGTTCACTGAGAATGGTGAGGCCGTTTTGTTTGAGCAGCGCCGCCGCCAGCCCGTCTCCGGGCACAAGCCTTCCGCTGAAGGTGCCGTCATAGACCTGCCCGTTTCCGCAGGAGGGACTGTTTGCCTTGAGGATCGCAATTCGGCAGCCGTAAAGCTGCGCTAAATACAGCGTCTGCTCCGCGCCTTTGGTGAAAGCAGTGGTCAAATCGCGCTCGTCACGCGTGAGGACGCGCGAACCGTGCCGTTCGGCCGACGGGCGCGGCGTTGGCAGGCCGCCGAGCTGCTCCGGGCAGACGGGGATGAGCTGGTGCGTCTTGGCGAGCGCAAGCAGCCGTTCATCCGCCTTGCCTGTGCCGTCATAGCGGCAGGGGAGGCCGAGCAGACACGCGCTGACCAATATTGGGAAAGCTGGATCGTACATAAACAACACCTCGCATCACCATCATATCAGATTTTCCGCAGCAGGCAGACATTTCAAACCCACTTAGAGAAATATTTTTGGCGTTGAAGAAATACAGCTTAACGAATACCACACATGGTAATCTCTCGAATAGAACAGCGTCTGTTTATTGAGGCTCTCAATAACCTTGCAGAAATACCATGCGTGGTAAAGCAATACGCTCGCCGAAAGACGAGCGCATGAGAGCCATACATATCTAAAAAACCAGAGACTATTTGGTGCATAACGCGGTTTTACCCTGATCGCTAGCCGAATTAAGCCAGGTTATATACTGTGGATTTTTTGATGTTTGTAGACCTTGGTAAACTCGCCGCCAATCACCTTTCCAGTGATTGCGCTATTGCGAATGATGCCGACCATGCCGTCTATGCTGTCGAGCCTGCGTTTGAGACGCAGCCGGACGATGATCAGTACGATCAGCGCGATGACGAGGATACCGATGAGCACATTGAGCCAGGGGTTCATAGCTTTGCCCTCCGCGCCGTGGCTTTCTTCCGTTTATACCAGTTGAGTACCTTAATATCCCCGACCATTGCGACGGACTGCGTTGCAACAAGCCCGCCAAGCGTAGCGGCAATGGCTGCCTGTGCCGCAACGAGGCCAGCGCCGGTGCCGCCGTTTGTGTCTGCGCTGCCGCTGGCGGCATTCGCCTGCGGCGGAAGATTTTCGTCGGTCTGCTCCAGAACCAGAATCTCGGGCATGGTGGGGACGGGCGTTGCTGGCATGAGGGTTGGTGTTGCGGTTGGTTGCGGGGTATCAGCCGCTGGCGTTATGCTTGCCGTGGGCTCCGGTGTGCTGGATCCTGCGGTGCTATCGGCGCGCCAGTGCCAGCTGCCCGTGAAGACAATGTCGGAATCGTGGATGGTTTGGCTGGTTGCGTTCCAACCGGAGAACCGCCAGTAGCCGCCCGCAGCCCGAACCGAATGATAGGAGTGTTGCACGGTGAAGACATCCCCGTTAACACCGGTGCTGTCCGCCGGCAGACAGGCCATCACGCCCGAGGGGAGTGATTTTCCGCTCGTGGCGCTGGTGAATCGATAGGTGACCGAATAGACCGGAAGCGCGCTCCAAACCCAGCCGCCATAGAAGGAAAGATCGGTGGTGCCGACCGTTTGGCTGGCAGGCGACCAACCGACAAAGGACCAAACGCCCGCGCCGTCTCGAACCGTGTGGAAGGAAGCGCCCGGCGTAATCTCGTCGCCTTCGGCTGCGCTTGTGGCGGCAGGTTGCTGGGCGAGTACGTCGGGCGGAAGGCTCATGTCGGGGGTGTTGCTGACAAAAAAGTAGGAGACGCTATGCGAAGAGTCCGTAACAAATACCCGGAATGAGACTTGAGACGGGGTGGACATCGCGATGGCGGGCAGGGTTACAGTAACCAGATAGCCGGAGGAACTTGTCGCCGCGGTTAGGCTCGAAAAATCGACAGAATAGCCGGAGGTAACGCTATCCCAATTGCTACGGTAATAAAACTCAAAAGAGGCAGCGGTGATGACATCGCTCTCCAGCTGGGAACGACTTTTTGTGCTAAACTCGCTGAGCTGAACGGTCACATCATGTGCGCGGAGGCAATAGTCATCCGTATCCGTATGGTTGTCGTTGGAGAGTCCGGAAGCGGCGAGCGCAACAGAAGGCGCGAACAGGCACGCCACTAGTATGACCAGCAGCATGGCACCTATTCGGATCGGTTTCAACCGTTTCATATCGCGTTCCTCGCGTGTTCGTAGTGTGCTTCGGTTGCTGCGGGACTTAGCCCACCGCGCCGATATTCTTCAGGCTATCGGCATAATATCGCTTGCCGATGGGGAGTTCCTCTCCGGTGTCCAGTAGCACACGACTGCTGTCGATGGAGCGGATGTATTGCTTGTTGACCAGGAAGGATTTATGCGTGCGGATAAACCCCTTGTTAAACAGCTGTTCCTCCATGCGCATCATGGTGGAGTAAAACTCAAAGCGCTCTTTGTCATAGTAAACCGTGACGATGCGCTGCTGAATCTCAAAATAGCGGATGGAATCCACCGGTACACAGCGGCTCTCGCCCGCGCAGGTGAGCACCAGGACCTCGCTCTCGCGCTTTTGCGCCCGCTCTACCGCGCGGAGGAAGATTTCCTCAAACTTATCGGCGGGGGTCTTTTCCTTCAGAACATAATGCAGCGCATTGACGTCGTATCCTGCGATGGCGTAGTCCGCAGAAACCGTGAAAAACACGATGTCCCCGGCATAGCCTAGCTTCCTGAGGCGCTTGGCGGTCTCCAATCCATCCGGCCCGGGCATGCGAATATCCAGATAGATAAGGTCTACGGACGAAAAAACGTCCTCCGCCTCAAACAGCAGGGCCTCCCCCGAGGGAAACGTCTTGATCTTCACATGAATGCCGTGCCGCTCTGAAAGCTTGAGCAGCGTTTTCCGGCAAAGGGACGAATGTTCCGAACTGTCGTCACAGATGAAGATATTCATCGCTTACCACACCTCAATTCGAAAGCGCGAAGTTGTCGCGCGGGTGTGGCGATGCTGTTTCCGCCGTTGTGAGCAATTGCCTTCATTTGCATAATAGCGCATGACTAACCTTTCTGATGCTGCATGTCATAAAACGTGGTTTTCATGTCAAGAATCGATTCGTGACCGGAGAACCAGAGCCATTTAGGACACTTTTCGCGCGTAAGAAGAAGAAATACTATTTGCTATTATACATGCAAACGCGACAACTTAAAATGGGTTCCATCGATTTCATCGGATATGCACCGAACAAAACATGAAATTTCGAATCATTAAAAAGAGCGTTTATTACATGACTTGTATATCACTCTTTTGCTTGCCGTATGATGTGTCCATCGAAAAGACATTCTGTCAAAATATCTGATCGACGAATTGCACCCGTGAAGGAAGGGGGGAGCATCATGCTGAAATTTGATTCTCTAGAAGATGCGATTTCGAAAGCTTCGTTTCTGAAGGAATTTTGCTTTGGCGTTCGTGTAATTGATAACAAGGACGCTGCGGTGTTGTATTCCTCCCTGCCAGATATGGGCGAAGAGTTTATACCTGCCGTTGGCGTTTCTGCGGAGCGACCCAATCGCCGCGATGCATCGCTGAAGGAAGGTGAGCGGAAGCTCTTTTTCGGACGAAATCAGGCGGCATATGAGATCACCGGCGCGCCTATCCTGATCGGCGGAGAGAGCTGTACGCTGGAGATGATTCAGCCCTATCGGCGCATCATTTCCGCCGTCACCGGAGCACCTGCGCAGTCGTTTGACGGGCAGGAATACCTCTCCAGCACCATCGGCAGTATGATTTATAAGGACACAATTACCGGACTCTTCAACCGCCGCTATATCGATGAGTATCTCCCCGGGGTGGTCAGCGCCGCCTGCGAGCGCGGGCAGCCGCTTTCGCTGATTTTTGCGGACGTTGATTCATTTAAGGAAGTCAATGATCGTTACGGTCATATTACGGGTGACCTCGTGCTGCAACACGTTGCCGAACTATTAAAAAAGAGTGTTCGGCGCGCAGATAGTTGGGTCGCACGCTATGGCGGGGATAAATTCATCATTTGCCTGCCGGGGGTGGATAACACGGCGGCAGCTCGCATCGCAAATCGCATTCGTCTTGCTGTAATGAACGAGCGCTTTCCGCTCGAAAACGGCTCCATCAAGCTGACTTGCAGCTTTGGCGTGCATACCGTAGATCAAAGTGATTTTCAGCTCTCCGCGCTGATGCTGCTGCATCGAGCGGATGAAAAGCTTTATCAGGCCAAACGGGCCGGCAGAAACAAGGTTTTTTAAAGCGTCTCTCCTCGTGGATGGGCGTGCCTGCGGGCACAGGCGCGCCTGTTCACCCCCGCACTCCTCCTTATGAACAGCATTCAAATGCGTCAAAACCGCGCCTGTGTCGGGGCGCGGTTTTGATGTTTTGGTCTATATTCTGGTCAGATCGGACGCCTAGCTTGGGAATACGACGGTGAGCAGCATTTTAAACGGCTCTACCGCCATCAGCGCGTGCGGAATGCCCGCGGGCATCACGACGGTTTGCCCGGCAGAGAGGATGTGATCCGTGCCGCCGATGGTGATCTTCGCTTTGCCGTCAAAGATTTGCACCATTGCGTCGCCCTTGGACTCATGCGAGCTGATTTCCTCGCCCGTATCGAAGGCAAACAGCGTGAGGCTGACTGCCTTGTTCTGCGCGAGGGTGCGGCTGACGATCTGCCCAGGCTGATAGACGACGAGCGCATCCAGCGCGAGCGGGGTCGCCATATCGATATTCTTCAGTATTTTGTTTGCCATTGTAATACCCTCCTTTGGGGTTGTCGGCTTGGTTCTATGAATCGTGATTTTAGTGAGTCTATCCGTGCTTTTCATGCCTGCGACACCAGCCTTTTTTCGCCCGTGATCGCCTGAATCGGGGCGATGTCCTGCGTTACCTCAAGCACGCCGAGGTAGTCCCCTGCCTCGTCCCGCACCGCGAAATAGCGAATATAGACAAACTTTTCGCCCATGCGAATCCAGAAATCCTCGTGATCTTTTTTCCCGCTCTTAAAGTCCTCAATGATGCCTTCCACAATATGCACGCTGGCCGGGGGATGGCAATTGGCAACCTTGCGCCCGATGATGGCCTTTGTGCGGGGGAATACACGCTCGCTCCCCTGCGAGAAGTAACGCACGGTGTCGTCCTTGCCGACGAATGTGATGTCCAGTGGCAGGGTATCCAGCACGCGGTTGAGCTCCGTGAGCGAGAA
>JAEWYV010000028.1 GCA_023458615.1 Bacillota bacterium | reverse complement strand
GTATCCGCCATGCCGGATGTGCGTTGATCCCTTTCGAGATGGATGGAGGCGAGCCATATGAGAATTTACCCGTTGGTCAAGCGTGTGTTTGCGCTCTTTGCGTCGCTTATGCTCCTGTTGTCTACGGCGTCAGGCTGTGGCAGCGAACATCTGGAGGCGGATAAAGCACCGGCGAGAACGGAGGGGCCGCTCATCGGGTTCTCGCTTGACTCGTTTCTCATCGAGCGCTGGCAGCGCGATCGGGATGTTTTTGTCTCCACCGCCAGCGAACTTGGTGCCGAGGTGAATGTTCAGATTGCCAACGGCAGCGCCAAGGAGCAGATCGCCCAGATCGAATACTTCATTCAAAAGGGCGTGGATGCAATTGTCGTCGTCGCCGTGGATTGCTACGGGTTATCGGATATCATCAAAAAGGCACATGACGCGGGCATCTATATCATCGCTTACGACCGTCTGGTCATGAACGCGAATGTTGACCTCTATATCTCCTTTGACAACGAGATGGTCGGCACCATGATGGCGGAGGCCCTGGTCAACAATGTACCAAGCGGTAGCAATATCCTCAGCATCGCCGGATCGCCCGCGGACCAGAATGTTGCGCAGGCGCAGCAGGGGTTTGATAACGTCATCGAAAAGAGCACCCTGCATGTCATCGTGCAGGAATATGCGCCAAACTGGCTTGCAGAGACAGCCTATAACGTCGTTAACCACGCAATTGCCTCAGGCATGACCTTCAGCGGCGTCCGCTGCGGAAACGACGACCTTGCGAGCCAGGCTTTCCTCGCACTCTCCGAGCATCGCCTCGCCAGTGCGGTAAAGCTGGTCGGTCAGGATGCGGATCTCGCCGCTTGTCAGCGGATTGTGGAAGGCACCCAGCTTATGACGGTCTACAAGCCCGTTGAACGACTCGCAAGGGAAGCCGCTGAGCGTACCATACGAATGATTCAGGGTGAAAAGGATGCAGCCTCTACCTCAATATTTGACGGAACCTACTATGTTCCCTATGAAAAACTATCCCCGATCATGGTGACGCGGGATAACATCGATTTAGTTATCATCGATGGCGGCTTCCACCGCAGAGAACAGGTCTACCTCAATATGGATTGATCCTGCACCGCTATCACGATACTTTTTCAAACGGAAAACATCCAACCGCGCCTTTGGGTGTTTTCTTTCATTTTCTAGCACATTATTGATAAGCAGTATAATATTGCGCTATATTTTCCTACTCCGAGCAATATTGTGCTACTGCTAAACAGATCAAATGAAAATAAGCCAATATTAATCAGATTTTTACAGAATTCTCCTCTTTCTGATTGCAAAGCGCTGTGTTAGCTTGTAGATACAGCCGAGTAGGCCATATCAAACACATCATATCTTAAGGAGGAGAAACTAACACATGAAAAAGTTCCTTAGCATCTTCTTGGTCGTCGCAATGCTGTTTGCATTAGCAGCCTGCGCCGCGCCCGCAGCTCCGGCAGCGGAAGCAACCGAAGCACCCGCAGCAGAAGCAACCGAAGCACCCGCAGCAACCGAAGCTCCCGCGGCAGTACCGTTCGTCGGCATTTCGATGCCCACGCAGGATCTGCAGCGCTGGAACCAGGACGGCGCGAACATGAAAGAAAAGTTCGAAGCCGCTGGTTTCAAAGTTGATCTGCAGTATGCCAACAACGAAGTTGCCACCCAGGTTAGCCAGATCGAAAACATGATCTCCGCTGGCGTGAATGCTCTCGTCATCGCAGCCATCGACGGCAAAACCCTGACCTCCGTTCTCGCAACCGCCAAGGATGCGGGCATCTATGTCATCGCCTATGACCGTCTGATCATGGACACCGACGCTGTCAACTACTACTGCACATTCGACAACTACATGGTCGGCACCATCCAGGGCCAGTACATCAAGGATCAGCTGAAGCTTGACGAAGGCGGCGCATACAACATCGAAATCACCGCTGGCGATCCGGCCGACAACAATGCTCTGTTCTTCTATCAGGGCGCAATCGATGTTCTCAAGCCCTACATCGACAGCGGCGTTCTGAAGGTTGTCTCCGGTCAGGTTGAGTTTGCCGATGTTGCCACCCCCGCGTGGAGCACGGAAACCTCCCAGGCTCGTATGGAAGCCATTCTCGCGTCCTTCTATGCCGATGGCACGCAGCTTGATGCTTGCCTCTGCTCGAATGACTCCACCGCCAAGGGCGTAACGAATGCTCTGGCCAGCTCCTACACCGGCAAGTACCCGATCGTCACTGGTCAGGATTGCGACATCGCCAACACCAAGGACATCATCGCTGGCAAACAGTCCATGTCCATCTTCAAGGATACCCGCACGCTCGCCGCTCAGACCGTTACGATGGTCAGCGACCTGCTCGCAGGCAAGACGCCGGAAGTCAACGACACCAAGACGTATGACAACGGCACTGGCGTTATCCCGACCTACCTCTGCGCACCGGTATTCGCGGATGTCAACAACTACAAAGAGCTGCTGATCGACTCCGGTTACTACACCGAAGACCAGCTCAAATAATCTAGTACCAATTCGGTTTTTACCGGTCGAAGGGCGGGCGGTTTCCCGCCCGCCCTTCGAAAATGTCTCCCCCTCACCTACCGCACGCATCTCTCGTTTCTTTGTCGGGGTTTCGGTGCGCCAATCGCTTCATCTTCCGTCCTGTCTGGCGCAGCGAAATCTTTACAGAGCATCCCCATTCGTTGGTACAGTTCGTACCCTGTTTCATTTTGAATTTCGTAATACGCATCTTGGAGGAGAAACATGTCGGATCATATTCTGGAAATGAGGCATATAACAAAGGAGTTCCCGGGTGTAAAAGCGCTGGACGACGTAAGTCTGGAAGTACGCCGCGGTGAAATCCACGCGCTGGTTGGTGAAAACGGCGCAGGTAAATCCACGCTGATGAACGTGCTCTCCGGCATCTATCCATTCGGAAGCTATGACGGCGAGATCGTTTACAACGAGAAAACCTGCCATTTTATGAAAATTCGTGACAGCGAGAGTTGCGGCATTGTTATTATCCATCAAGAGCTTGCGCTGGTACCCTATCTCTCGATTGCGGAAAACATCTTTCTCGGCAACGAGCGGGGAAGCTCCGTCAACATCGACTGGAACGAGACCTATGCCAAGGCGGACGAGTTGCTCGCCGTTGTAGGACTGCACGAGTCTTCCCATACGCTGATTAAGGATATCAGCGTTGGCAAACAGCAGTTGGTTGAGATTGCAAAAGCGCTCTCCAAAAACGTGCAGTTGCTCATCCTGGATGAGCCGACCGCCTCTTTGAATGAGAGCGATTCCATGAAGCTCTTGAACCTCCTCAAGGAGTTCAAGAAAAAGGGCGTTACCTCCATCATTATCTCCCACAAGCTCAATGAAATTGCATATGTCGCCGACCAGATCACGATCATTCGCGACGGCGCCGTCATCGAAACCCTCGACATGGCCGTGTCGAAGGTCGATGAACCGCGCATCATCCGCGGCATGGTCGGACGCGAATTGACCAACCGTTTCCCGCCGCGTGAGCATCATGTTTTCGACGAAGTGGTGCTTGAGGTGGATCACTGGTCCGTCCAGCATGCGTTGTATTCGGATCGCACAGTTGTGGACGACGTCTCCTTCCATCTTAAACGGGGTGAGGTCGTCGGAATCGCGGGTCTTATGGGCGCAGGCAGAACCGAACTTGCCATGAGCATTTTCGGCAGAAGCTACGGCAGCGATATCCGCGGTACGTTGAAAATTCACGGCAAAGAAGTTGTACTCAAGAATGAGCGGGAAGCCATTCAGCACGGCCTTGCCTATGCGACGGAAGACCGCAAGGGTAACGGACTGATCTTGAGCAATCCCATCCGCGTAAACACCACACTCGCGCGGCTGGATAAGGTAAGCCACCGTCATGTGCTGGATCTTGATCTGGAGCACAAGATGGCGGTCAGCATGAAGGAAAAGCTCGGCATTAAGAGCCCCTCTGTTGAGCAGGATGTCGGCAATCTCTCCGGTGGAAATCAGCAAAAGGTGCTGCTCTCCAAATGGATGTTTGCAGAGCCGGATATTCTGATTCTCGATGAACCCACGCGCGGCATCGACGTCGGCGCAAAATACGAAATCTATTGCATCATCAACGATCTCGTGGCGGCGGGAAAGTCCGTCATCATGATATCGTCGGAGATGCCGGAAGTCCTCGGCATGTGTGATCGAATCTATGTGATGAGCGAAGCAAAGATCGTCGGAGAGATGGATGCGAGCGACGCCACACAAGAACTTATTATGTCCAGCATACTCAGCGTAAACAAAGGAGCTTAAACCATGAGCAGCAAAAATGCAGCAGTCTGGGAAAAGACAAAGTCTTTCCTCCTGAAGAACACGATGATCATCGCCCTCGTGCTTGTTTATCTGTTCTTCATCGTAAAATCGGAAGGGCGCATGTTCCTCCCGCAAAACGTCAACAACCTGATCATGCAGAATTCCTACGTGGTCATCCTTGCGGTAGGCATGCTGCTTTGCATCCTCACCGGTGGTAACATCGACCTCTCCGTCGGCGCAACGGTCTGCCTCGTTGGCGCGATCGCCGGTGTTTTGATGGTCAACATGGGGTGGAATATCTACCTTGTCATGGTCATCTGCCTTCTGATCGGTACCGCCATCGGCGTCTGGCAGGGCTTCTGGATCGCCTATGTGCGTGTCCCGCCATTCATCGTCACCCTCGCGGGCATGCTTCTCTTCCGCGGTCTTGCGCAGGCTATCCTCGGCGGAACGACGATCTCCGGTTTCTCCGAGAAATATCTTGCGATCTTCAACAACTACGTCAATATCCCCGCGCTTGACAGCGGCGCCATGAAATATTCCGCAATCATCTTCGGCGTAATCTGCTGCTTGGTCTTCATTGTCGCGACAATCATGACCAACATCAATAAAAAGCGCAAGGGATACAAAGCGGAGAAGCCCGTATCGCTCTACTCCAAGATACTCGTCATTTGCGCAATCGTCATGCTGCTGATGTACAAACTCTCCCTCTATAAGGGCGTTCCGTACATTCTGCTTTGGCTCATCGGCATTGTCGCGATCTATACCTACATCACCGCCAAGACCACGTTTGGCCGTCACTTCTACGCGCTGGGTGGAAACGAGAAAGCAACCAAGCTCTCGGGCATCAACACCAACCGTATTTACTTCTCGGCCTATGTCAACGTCTCCTTCCTCAGCGCACTCGCGGCTCTGGTCGTCGCGGCTCGCTTCACCTCCGCCAACCCGGCGGCAGGCACCAACTATGAGCTAGATGCCATCGGCTCCTGCTTCATCGGCGGTGCATCCGCTTACGGCGGCATCGGCAAGGTCAGCGGCGTTGTCGTCGGCGCAGTGCTCATGGGCGTACTTAACCTCGGCATGAACATCATCGGCGTGGACTCCAACTTCCAGAAGGTTGTCAAGGGCGCCGTCCTGCTCGTCGCGGTTATCTTCGACGTCGTTTCCAAGCGCAGAGCCATCAAGTCTCTCGCGTAACCCCCCGTTCTTTAACCCAGCAATCGTCCGCGCGCCTGCGCAGCGGATTGCACGGAATTCACCAAAGGAGCACATGCTATCATGGCCTATTTTGAACAGATCGGGCAAGTCAACTACGAAGGCCCGAAGAGCAAAAATCCGCTCGCGTTCAAATATTATAATCCAGACGAAGTCATCGCCGGCAAAGCGATGAAGGATCACCTGCGCTTTGCCATGAGTTGGTGGCATACATTCACCTATCGCGGAACGGATCCCTTCGGCGGTGTCACCATCTTCCGTCCCTGGGACGAGGCAAGCAACGATATCGAGCGCGCCAAGGCACGGGTTCACGCGGCGTTTGAGTTCATGGAAAAGATGCAAATCGGCTACTTTTGCTTCCATGATGCTGACATCGCCCCACGCCAGGGCAATCTTCTCGAGACCAACCGCGTGCTGGACGAGATCGTCGCCGTAATTCGCCAGGAGATGGCGCGTACGGGAATCAAGTGTCTCTGGGGTACCTCCAACTGCTTTGGCGACGATAAGTTCGTCCACGGAGCCGGAACATCTCCAAATGCGAGTGTCTTTGCCTATACCGCCGCGCAGATTAAGAAGGCCATTGAGATCACGCAGACACTCGGCGGCGAGAACTATGTCTTCTGGGGTGGACGTGAAGGGTATGAAACCCTGCTCAATACGGATACCTCGCTGGAGATGGACAATTTCGCGCGTCTCTTGCAGATGGCCGTGGATTACGCCAAGAAGATCGGCTTCACGGGTCAGTTTCTCATTGAGCCGAAGCCGAAAGAGCCGACGAAGCATCAATATGACTTCGATACGGCAACGGTACTCGCGTTCCTGCGCAAATACAAGCTTGAGCCCTATTTCAAGATGAATATCGAGGCGAACCACGCAACACTTGCAGCGCATACCTTCCAGCACGAGCTGAACATGGCGCGCATCAACGGCGCATTCGGTAGCGTGGACGCGAACACCGGCGATCCGATGCTCGGCTGGGATACCGATCAGTTTCCGACCAACGTCTACGACACCACGCTTGCTATGTATGAGGTTCTGCTCGCAGGAGGGTTCACGAGCGGCGGATTGAACTTTGACGCAAAGGTTCGCCGTGGCTCATTCCAGGAGGATGATCTCTTCCTCGCCTATATTGCCGGCATGGATACCTTTGCAAAGGGTCTTCGCGCAGCAGCACGGCTCCTGGAAGACGGCGTATTTGAGAGCTTTAAAGCCAAGCGCTATGAGAGCTACAGCGAAGGCATTGGCAAGGACATTGTCGGTGGCAGAGTCGGTTTCTCCGAGTTGGAGGCATATGCCCTGATTCACGGTGTCAATGAAAACACCTCCGGCAGACAGGAATATCTCGAAACCATTCTGAACCAATACATCCTAGAAGGCTGATCTATGTACCGGCGGGGCCTTATCTGGCTCCGCCGTGATGTTTTCTCCCGCTTCGCTGACCCGCGTTCCATTTGTGCTGTTTGCCGATTGTTCAGTTGCCGTCCTTTCTGAACGGCTGGTGCAATACGGTAGCGCATGAGGTGCCAATCGGTTCCTGTTGGGCATAACACCCCATCGCATCCATTGGTACGGGCGAACGTAACGCCAAACGCGGTCGCGATGGTAACGGCTATGGAGGCTGCGTGGCGCATCTGGGCAATGCGTCGCAATACCGAAGGGGCCACGAGCGAATTCCTTCTTTCCTCTCTCCTCGAATTGTCCCCGCTTTCTCCTGCAGGTTCTCCGCCTTCATCATGCGGCAGTCTTGCGCCTTGAGAGAGCGGGGACGATTCCGTTTTGAGAACTTACAGTATCAGGTCTTGACGCTTTGCTTGAAAAACAATAAGATGATTCTAACCAAATGTGACAAAAAGGATGGTGAATCCATATGAGCCAAGCGCTTCTCTATGCATCGGCTGGTACGGGCTTTACGTTTTTAATGACGACGCTCGGTGCTGCAATGGTGTTTTTCTTCCGCAAGCAGATGAGTGGCAGCGCGCAAAAGATATTCCTTGGTTTTGCCGCGGGCGTGATGATCGCAGCCTCCGTCTGGAGCCTGTTAATTCCTGCCATCGAAGAGGCCGAAGCCGCCGGACACATCGGTTGGATTCCTGCGGCAGGCGGTTTTCTCCTCGGAATCGGGTTTCTTCTTGGACTCGATCAGCTCATCCCGCATCTCCATCCCGGTTCAAAGGACGCGGAGGGACCCAACAGCAAGATGAAACGCACCTCCCTGCTCGTTATGGCGGTGACGCTGCATAATATTCCCGAGGGCATGGCGGTTGGCCTTGCTTTCGCCCTCGCCGCTCAGCAAGGCGCAAGCACGCCTGCTGCCTATGCGGCAGCCCTCGCCCTCGCGCTCGGCATCGGAATCCAGAATTTCCCGGAAGGTGCGGCGATCTCTCTTCCCCTGCGACAGGAGGGAATGAGCGTGGGCAAGGCGTTTACAGGGGGAATGCTCAGCGGCATTGTAGAGCCGATCTTCGGCATCCTTACCGTGCTTGTCTCCTCTTTTATCGCGCCTTACATGCCCTGGATGCTCTCGTTTGCGGCAGGCGCAATGATGTATGTCGTCGTAGAGGAGCTCATTCCGGAGGCGCATCTTGGGGAGCATTCCAACGTTGGCACGCTCGGCGTCATGGGTGGTTTTTTAGTGATGATGATTCTTGACGTCGCACTGGGCTAATGCATTGTAGCAAATATCGATCCTTCATATGCACAAAAGGGAAAGCCGACAGGCTTTCCCTTTTTGATAGCGATTCGATTTCGATTGACGAATTTTAGGAGAGTTTGCAGAGCGACTTTGCAATGCGTGCCGCGACGCGGGCGTTGTTATAGGCTAGCTGTACGTTGGATGCGAAGGAAACACCCTTGGTTATCTCCTTGATCTTCGCCAGCAGGAACGGTGTAATGTCCTTGCCGCGGATGCCCTTTTCGTCCGCCTCAGCTTGCGCCTGATTGATAACGCCTTCCATGTAGTCGTAATCCAGCGCGTATTCCTCCGGAATCGGGTTGCCGATCAGCACGCCGCCTTCCAGCCCAAGATCCCACTTCATCTTGATGATGGCGGCAATCTCCGCCTCATCCTTGGCAGCATAATCAACGCCATAACCGCTCTTTCTGCAATAGAACGCGGGGAAATCGCTTGTGTTGTTGCCGAGCACAGGAACGCCCATTGTCTCCAGATACTCTAGCGTACGCCCGATATCCAGAATCTGCTTTGCGCCCGCGCAGACAACCGCTACGGGGGTCTGCTTGAGTTCCTGCAGGTCAGCGGAGACATCCATGGTCACCTCACCATTGCGGTGCACGCCGCCGATGCCACCGGTCGCAAACACCTTCACGCCCGCCATTGCCGCGCAAATCATTGTGGTTGCAACGGTGGTTGCACCGTTCTTTTTCATGGCAAGATAGGTTGCCATATCGCGGCGGCTTACCTTGCCAACATTCTCCGCTTTGCACATGGTCTGGAGTTCTTCCGGGCTTAAGCCAACCTTGATTCGCCCGTTGATTAGCGCTGTGGTTGCCGGAATTGCGCCCTCCGCGCGAACCACCTTCTCAACCTCTGCGGCAAAGCCGACGTTTTCCGGGTATGGCATGCCGTGGCTTAAGATCGTGCTCTCCAGCGCAACCACAGGCAGATTGTTGTCCAGCGCGTGCTGAATCTCAGGCAACACATCCAGGTATTGTTTCATTTGCATTGTTTGTTCGCTCCTTTCGGGGTAAAGCCCGATTTTATCTGTTGAATGCTAAATTCGATATCGCTCCATATTTTCGCGCACCCGCGCGTCACTCATCTCCGGATTGATCGTCGTCATGCTTTGAATCGCCGTAATGCCCGAGGCGAGCGCGTAATCAAGCCGCTGCTCAATGGGTAACCCAACCGCCAGCCCGTGCGTAAAACCCGCCATAAACGCGTCTCCCGCACCCGTAGCGTTTACCATGTGTTCAATAGGTCGCAGCGCACGAAAGAGGCGCGCGCCGTCTGCATCCGCATAATAACAACCCTTTTCCCCGCGACTGACCGCGACGCAGTGTGTTCCGCGTTTGAGCAGCGCTTCGCAGGCTTTTTCCAGCTGCGTTTCATTTTCTACAGCCATGCCGGAGAGGATGCTAAGTTCCATCTCGTTTGGCTTGATGCCGTAGAATTTGCCGGCGATGGGCTCCATTTGCCGCGCATAGGCCGTTGAGACCGGATCGATGAGCACGGGGGTGTGGACACCTGCAATATCGAGTAGATCATCCAGTATCGCCAACGGCAGGCAGGCATCGCAGACGATTGCGTCCGCCGCATGGAGCAGCGCCCGGTTTTGCTCTAGGTAGGAAGTAGGCAAATCTTCAATGATGCGCATATCCGACATGCCAAGCAGCATATCCCCGCGCTCATCCAAAATGGCGATATAGCTGGAAGAGGTCATCCCACGTTTCATCAGCAGATGGGACATATCGATTCCGGCAGCGGTGCTGTCCTTCACGATCTTTTCGCCATAAAGATCATCGCTGACCGCGGAGAGCAGCACGGTGGTTAGCCCCTGACGGGAAAGATTCTCCAAAATATTGCGCGTTACCCCACCAACGCTGGTCGCCATATAGCCCGGATTGGAATCGCGCATCACAATCGTCTTTCGGCTCTGCCCGTGGACATCCACATTGGCTGCGCCAACACCGACGATCGTACGCTCTTTTGCGTCCTGCATGCGCCGTTCTCCCCCGTTTCTCTGCCTTCAACCACTATCGCGCATCGATCTGCGAACGCTTCTCTTCGTTGCACACTGATGCCGCAGATAACAGTATACTCGCCGAAACGTCATTTTTCAAGCCAGCGACGCAGCGCGACAGACGAATCCGATCATCGGGATTGCACCGCGGAACATGAAAATCATGTCGAGATATTGTAAAATTCCTTCCTGTTCTGCCGCAAAAGATTGCGCATCTGGCTTGGGTCGTTTAGAATAACACCAATTGCGCCGCCTGCCGCATCGCGGATAAATCCTTTGGGCGCAGGAGGAATCATGGGTATTTACGACGGGTACTATCTCTATTGCGATCTGGATGGAACGCTGCTGGACGAGGATAAGCGTGTTTCCGCGGAGAACCGCGCCGCTATTCAGTCCTTTGTAGAACAAGGCGGTCATTTTGGTCTGGCAACAGGGCGTGTTCCCGCTATTCTTCGATCGGTGGAAGATCATCTCCCCATCAACGCGCCGTGCATCCTCTATAATGGCGGCGGACTTTACGACCTTGCCACACGGGAATTTCTTGCAAAACATCCGCTCGACAATGACCTCGCGGCGGAAGCAATCTCTTGCGTTGTTTCCGCGCGGAGTAACGCGTGTGTGCAGGTCTTTACCGATACCGGCATTTATGAAGTAAACGCCGACCAGCGGGACGATCCACAGACGGTATTGGAACAGATCCCGGTCACCTCTGTGCCGATGGAAGAGGTGGAAGGCTCTGTACTAAAGCTCCTGGTCGCGCATGAGACCGCCGATATCAACGAGATCCACGCCGCTGTTCGCAACGCATCGTTTTTCAATCAGATCACCGCGTTTCGCTCCTCGGATCACTACCTTGAAATCGTAGCACAAAACGTTAGCAAGGGTTCCGCGCTGTCGGACGTTCGCACCCGCTGCGGCGATGTGAAAAAAATCCTCGCGATTGGAGACTATAACAACGATCTGGAGATGGTGCTCCGCGCCGATATCGGCGCGGCTCCGGCAAACGCCATCGCGGAGGTGAAGTCCGTCGCAGATATCGTGCTTCCGGTTGATAATAATCACCACTGCGTTGCGCATTTTCTGGAAGCTGTGCTGTAAGTGTCTCACATCGTTCACTTTTTTAGTAGATTACAGACATAAAAAACGCCGTCTCCGAATGAATTGGAGACGGCGTTTTGTGTTTCAATGATTAGTACTGCTGTCTTGCGCGCTGTTTGGCGCGTGCGCGGCGCTTACGCTCATAGCGGCGCTTCCGCTCGGAGATCACGAAGATGACGATCAGAGCGATCAGCAAAATCAGCAAGAGTACAAACGTTAGGGTCAGAGAATCCGCAGCGCTCCAATCCTTTCGCCCTTTGTCAATCAGCGGTGTACTGTCCGGCGAACTGGAGACCGATGCGGTCGTTTCCGGCTGTGCCGCGTCTCCCGCTGCACTTTCTCCAACCGCAAAGTCCGCCACCAAAGGTGCCGAATAAATGATTGCGTCTCCAAGCTGGTACTCCACTACACCCATGCTCTGCCCAGCGGTAATGGGCGCCTTGGCATCTGTCGTGAGCACGACGTTCGCCTTGATGGAGGCGGCGTTGGACTTGTAATAGCTTACCTTATCCGTTGCGGCGCGAATGTTGACATTGTCAAGATTGACCGTCATGGTCAACTGCCCATCGGTTAAATCATCCGGGTTGCCGTTCACCACGCCTGTCGTGAATACCCTTTGCAGATTCAGTTCGCTTGCCGATACCGTTTGATAGTCATGCTCAAAGATGTATTCAAAAACATTTGCGGCGTTGACAAAGCGCGCCAGATTTGTCGTATCCGTATTGCCGTCGTAGAGCTCTTTCTTATCGCCAAACGAGGCATAGATCAGCCTTGCGCCGTCCTTTTCCGCTGCGGCAACGAGGCACTTGCCAGCCGTGTCCGTGTCGCCCGTCTTCCCCGCGATGGCATAGGGGTAAACGGTCTCTATCGTATCACCAGCCGTTGCAACAAGCAGACGGTCGGTATTGTGCAGCACCAGGTCTGTGGTGCGAACGCTGTCCGCCGGTATGGTATATTCCTTGGTCTCGGCAATTTGGATGAACGCCTCGTTCTTCAGCGCATAAGCCATCAGCTTTGCCATGTCGCGCGGGGTGCTGTAGTGGTCGTCATTTGGCGTGCCGTGCGGGTTGGCAAAGTGTGTGTTCGTCATACCCAGCTCCGCGGCTTTTTGGTTCATAAGGTTGACGAAAGCGTCCACGGAACCCGCAACATGCTTTGCTATCGCTTCTGCCGCGTCGTTACCGGAGACCAGCATCAGGCCGTACACCAGCTCGCGCAGCGTATATGTCTCGCCCGGCTGTATGCCCATGAGCGACGAGTAGCTGGAGAACTTGGTGGTCGTGCCGAGTACCTCTTCTCCAACGGCAAATTCATCGTCCAGATTGCCGTTTTCCAAGGCAATCAGCGCGGTCATAATCTTGGT
>JAEWYV010000027.1 GCA_023458615.1 Bacillota bacterium | reverse complement strand
TGTGGTAGATGTCCGTGTTGTCATATCCGCCCACGAACAGCTCCGAGCCTACGCCGCTGGCATAGACTGCTGCGGGCAGACCGGTGTGCGAGTAGGAGGAGAAGTTGATGCCGGATTTATTGTTGAGCAGGTGCGTAACCGTCACGGAGAATGGCGTGTAGGTGCCGTACTGAATGTACTCCTCCTGCGTTTGCAGGGACTTGCCGTTGGCATCCGTGCCGAAGCCGCCCTTGAGGGTTAGGTCATATGCTTTCTTGAGTTCGCCGACCTCATAATCGGTCAGCACAAGCGTCTTGTTTGCAGCCGTGTCTGCCTGCTCCGGCAGGACGAGACCAAAGAGCTTGGCGACATCCGCCATGGCATCTTTATACGGGGTCTTGTTGGCGACGTAAGCGGCAACATAGTCCGTGTCATACTTGGCATAGGAGATGGTTTGGTAGTTGATGTTTTTGAGGTAGGTGTTGTAGTTGGTTCCCGCATAGCCGATGGAGAGGCCGCCGGTCTCGTGGTCGCCCGTGACGAGAATCAATGTTTCATCCGGATGCTGTGCCGCGAAATCGACTGCGACCTGCACCGCGTCCGCAAGGGCAAGCGTATCGTGAATCGTGGAGCCCGCGTCATTGGCATGGCAGGCCCAGTCGATTTTGCCACCCTCTACCATCATGAAGAAACCCTTTTCGCTGTTGAGCATCGTGATGCCCTGCTGAACATAGTCCTTGAGGGCCCATGCGGTTTCTGCGCGGTCGATTTCATAGCTCATGGACTTGCTGTCCGCGAGGTCTTCCGCGATGACGATCGCCTTGCCTGCGTCGGCAGAAAGCGCCTGCGCTTCAGCCTGGGTCTTTACGACCGTATAACCGGCCTGCGACGCGAGATCATACAGATCGGTCTGGGCGACATCTTCCTTGTCGCCTGTGGGCTTGAGCAGTGCGCCGCCCGCAAAATAGTCAAAGTTGCTTGCGATGAGCTCAAGACCGATTTCGTAGTAATTGTTGCGGCTCGCCTGATGCGCATAGAAGGCGGCGGGAGTCGCGTGGTTGAGGTTTACGGTGGAAATGATGCCGATTTTATAGCCAAGATCGTTCTTGAGGGTTTCGGCAATGGTCGTATATTGCTTTGTCTTTGCCTCGTTCATGTTCAGCACGCCGCTATAGGTTTTGTGTCCGCTGGCAATGGACGTCGCCGTGGAGGCGGAGTCCGGGCAGAACGAGCTGGAGTCATAGGTGGTTGCGGAACCCGAAACCGGGAACTTCATAAAGTTGAGCATCTCATTTGTGGTGAGAATGGTGTCCTTATCCTCGTTGATGCTCAGGTAAGCCGCTGCGGTTTGGAACTGCGGATAGGTCATGCCGTCGCCGATGAACAGAAAGACATATTTCGGCGCGGTGACCGCGGCGGTGTCCTCATTCAGAACGGGGACGGAGGCGGTGCGCGGCGCGGCAGCAGGTTCGCTGACCGCTGCGGCGATGCCAAACGGGAGCGCAGCAATCAGCAGCATTGCCGCTAGCAGGATCGGGAGCAAGGTTTTGCGTTTCATCGTACAATCTCCTCTCAGATTATTCCTATTTTTCTTGATAGAGGCATTGTATCAATGCATTGTTAAGAGCAACACTGCCTGTAGGTAAAATGATGATGAAGCGGAAAAACCCAAAAAACGGCGTGGTTTCGGGCTTTTTTATTCTTTTGTAGTAAGCGGGAAAAGTTTGAAGCAAATTTGGATACGCAATTCTTTACAAGCCGGGTAAACGGCAAACAGAGATTTGATACTGCCCAGTAAACGGGGATTGCAATGCGGAGCAGGAACGCATTGCTTCTTGCAAGAACCGCTGCCAATTGCACTCTGACTGGATTTCCTCTATACTATAAACTGCTTTAATTCAGGCAAATGTACTTGGGAGACGGCGTCATGTTTCAGCTGATAACACTCGTTCTAACCTATGGTGTAATGATGTTTATATGGTCGTTCGTTTTTCTAAATCGAAGCCATGATAAAGTCAATCAGTCGTTCCTGCTGTTTTTAAGCAATATTCTCGTCTGGATGGTGCTCAACAATCTAGACGAATTCAGCGACGGCACGCTCGTCAGCCTCGGGTTAAAAACCGTCTATTGGCTGAGTATGATGTATCTCTCCATTTCGTTTTTATATTTTATCTATCGGCTGCTCAAGCGAAAAATCGACTGGCTGTTTTTTCTCTGCCTGGGGATGAACACCGCAACGGTTGTGGTCCGCTATCTTTTTCCGATCGATTATTCCGATCCGGCGTTTTGGCGGTTGACCGATCCGATTGTTGCGCCGCTGATGTCGTTTACATTTAGTTTGCCGGCCATCTATGCGCTGTACCTCGTACTTAAGCAGATCATCCAAACGAAAGATAAGCGCCAAAGAACGCAGTTGAACTATATTCTGTATGGGATTGGCATGGCGCTCGTCATCAGCGTGATATCGGAATATCTGCTACCCACCGTTTTTCATATAACCGAGAAGCTGCACCTGATGCATTATGCGATAGCGATCTTTGTGGTGGCAATCTTTGTTTCCATCATGCGGTTTCGCCTGCTCAATTTGCAGACGGACTACATTTATCGTAGCCTGTTTCTCAATGCAAGCGAGGGAATCCTGATTGTCAATCGCGCGGGGCGGATCATGAGTTTCAATCATATCGGCAAAGAAATTCTGCGCGATGATTATCTGGATGCGGGCGATCCAGTATCATCCTATATTCCCGATTATAGCTTTGACGAGGCGTATAAACAGGCGGAAACAGAGGTCACGCTGGGCGGGCAGAAGCGCTATCTCTCCATCACGCAATATCCGTTGGAAGAGGGATCGCGGGACATGACCAAACTGCTGATTCTGACCGATTTAACGCTGATGCGCCAGCAACAGGAGCGCGAGAAAGAACAGCTGCTGGAGATGAGCACGGTCGACCAGCTCACGGGGCTGTATAACAAGCAATATCTCAAGGAAAAATACGGTTCACAGGACGCGGCGGAGAAATCGTCCAAATCTCTCCTGTTCATCGACGTGGACAATTTTAAACTCATCAACGACAACTACGGCCATCTCGCGGGGGACGAGGTGTTGCGCGAACTTGCCGCCTGCATCAAGGCGAATGTTCGCGGCATCAACGACGCCGTTCGCTTCGGTGGGGACGAGTTTGTTGTCGTTTTAGAGAACACGATTGCGGAGGATGCGTTCCTGGTTGCGGAGCGAATTCGCTCCTGCGTAGGGGAACTCATGTTTTCTGCCGGGGCGGAATCGTTTCATGTTACGCTCAGCATCGGGCTGATGGAAGAAGACGCGGCGCTCAACGAGTTAATCGACAAGGCTGACCGCGCAATGTATCGCTCGAAAAACCGCGGAAAGAACAAGACCACGCGCTTTCACGAGGATGGCGGAGATGGCGCATTTCACATGAGCCTTTCATAGTGTGTTTCGCATAGCCGCAAATCTAGAGTGTGTTTCTAAAAGCACGGTGGCACAGCTCCGGTGTCCTTTTCACCGCTATATTGTCACTGCAACCTTGAAATAGCGCTGCTATTTCAAGGTTTTGTTCCTCATAGCGGCAAAAAATCCACTCGGCCTGCACTCATCGCATTTTAGAAACACACTCAAAAAGCATCATCAAAAAATAATATACAAAATTTCAAATAAAGCATATCTAACCTATTGACAATGCATTCTTTTCACCGTATAATCCTAGCAATACATTCGAAAACATATTAAACATATTAATGAAGTATAGTTTACGGGTTTTCGTTGAGTACGGTTGGAAAGGTGGGTTACGCGCATGAAGGCGGAACGCCGGCAGGAACAATCGCCCAAGCATCGGGCGTGGTTTGCAATTTCGGATTGTATGGATCGAATGTGTCGCTAGAAAACGGCTGGGGTCTGTCCGCTAAACGCGGGCGACAAAACGCAGGAAACAAATGAGCACACATTGAACAACGAAAGGAAGGCCAAATCACATGGCACAGAATTATAAATTTGAAACCCTTCAGCTGCACGTAGGACAGGAACAGCCCGACCCCGCAACCGACGCACGCGCGGTACCGATCTACGCAACAACCTCGTATGTTTTTAAGGATTCCGCACAGGCGGCGGGACGGTTTGCCCTCAGCGAAGGCGGAAACATCTATACCCGTATCATGAACCCGACGAACGACGTATTCGAAAAGCGCATTGCCGCACTGGAAGGCGGCGCAGCCGCGCTCGCAACCGCATCCGGTTCGGCGGCAATCACCTATGCCGTACTCAACATTGCCCGCGCAGGGGACCACATCGTCTCCTCCAAAACGCTCTATGGCGGAACCTACAATCTCTTTGCCAACACGCTCAAGGATCTCGGCATCGAAACCACATTTGTGGATGGCAGCGATCCAGAGAATTTTCGCAAGGAGGTTAAGCCTAACACCAAGGCTCTGTTCTTAGAATCGCTCGGCAATCCGAATTCGGATATTCTGGATCTGGAAGCCATCAGCGCAATTGCGCATGAGAACGGCATTCCTGTGCTGATTGATAATACGTTCTCAACGCCGTATCTGTTCCGCCCGATTGAGCACGGCGCGGATATCGTCATCCACTCGGCAACGAAGTTTCTCGGCGGGCATGGAACGGCGATTGCGGGCGTCATCG
>JAEWYV010000026.1 GCA_023458615.1 Bacillota bacterium | reverse complement strand
CAACGGTCAACAACGGCACGCTCGACCATTTTTGCGGCATGATCGGGACAGGCAATATTCACGAAGGGCTGTTGAGTCTCTCGACGGGCACCGTGCTCGGGCTCTCCACCCTCGCCGCATCGCCGGTTCGTCGGGACACGGGCATTCCGATGCACTACGGGTTCCAGCCGGAAAGCTACATCATGCTCTCCGCTTCGGAAAGCGGCGGCGTGAGCCTGGAATGGTATAAAAACGCGTTCTTGCCAGACGTGAGCTATCGCGATATCGACCGCGAAGCCGGTAAACGCAGACCGTCCGATGTGCTGTTTTTACCCTATCTGGTCGGCAGCAACGGGCCGGAGTTTGATCTGGATGCCTGCGGCATGTTCTACGGACTGCGCAGCAGGCACGATGCATATGACCTCGCGCTTGCAGTTATGGACGGCGTCTGCCATCTACTGCGCAAAAACTGCGATCAGCTCCGCTTAAGCGGCACGCAAATTGAGCGCATCATCGCAACGGGCGGCGGCGCCAAGTCCGCGCTCTGGTGCCAAATGCAGGCGGATATCACAGGGCTTCCCGTCTGCATTCCCGCCGAGAAAGAAGCAGCACTGCTCGGCGCGGCGATGGTCGGCGCGGTCGCCTGCGGCGTGTTTTCCTCGCTTGCTGTTGCCGTTGCACAAACCGTACGCTTTTCCGGCGAATATCTGCCCGCATCACAGCCAAACGACGAACGGCGGCACCGGCAGTTTTTAGCCCTCTATGACGCGATGATCCAAACCCAGCGCATGTCATGATCCATGCAGGTACCCTGCGAGGGTTCCGTCCATGAACGAAATACTACAATCAAAAGGAGATTCATCATGCGATTGCTTCACAAAGAGTTGCTGCTAGGCGAATGCCCTGTCCTCTGGCAAAAAACGATGACGCCGGAGGTGCTCGCAGAGGAGTTTGATATCCGCGGCGGAAGCTGGCGCGTGGAGGATGGTTGGCTCATCGGCGAGAATCGCGAAAACAACCCCGGCATGGTGATCTCACGTGCGGACTTCTTCGGCGATGTCATCCTCGAGTTTCGCGCCAACACGATATTGCCCTGTACGCACGACATCAACGCCATGTGGAACGGAAGCTGGAACTACGAAACCAACACGCGGGACGTCGCCTATGTCTGCGGCCTGGAGGGCTGGTGGGACGGTAAGGTCGGGTTTGAAAAATCGCCGGACTACAAGCTAAACGCCGCAAATCCGCTGTTTCACTTCGTGTCGGGTCAAGAGTACTTCGTGCAGATGGGCAGCATCGAAGGTCATGCGTTCATCCTCATCGACGGCGCTCTGGTGCTGGAGGTGACCGACCCCGACCCCATCGACAACACAAAGTACGGCAGATTCGGCTTTGAGGCATACTGCGCCCGCCTGCGTTTTCGGGATATCTGCCTGCGCAGGGCGGTTTGGAAACCAATTGAGGATCATTACGACCCGGAATTTTGAGCGCATGTAACGCGCGAGGATGGCGAAAATATGAGCGTAAGTAAGGCCCTGTTCGGGTATATGCCCGATGGCGAGGAAGTCTATCGGTTTACCATTACCAACGAAAGCGGTGCGTCCTGTTCTCTTTTGAGCTATGGCGCAACATGGCAAAGCATGCTGGTTCCCAACAAAGCTGGCGATCTTGTGGACGTTGTACTCGGTTTTGACACGCTGGATGGATATGTCCGGCAGGACTGGTACATCGGCGCGACCATCGGGCGCGTCGCAAACCGCATCGGGCACGCGCGCTTCACGCTCAACGAGCGCACCTATTCGCTTTTTGCCAACGACTGCGGCAACTGCTCCCATGGAGGGAAGATCGGCTTTGACAAGCGTAACTGGAAGGCGAAGGTTGAAGAGAATTCCGTCGTCTTCTCGCTTTATAGTCCCGATGGCGAGGAGAACTTTCCCGGCAGCCTCAGCGCGATGGTCGTCTATCGACTGGGTGAGGACAACGCGCTCTCCATCCGCTATTTTGCGGTATCCGATCAGGACACGCTCTGCAGCATGACGAACCACGCCTACTTTAACCTCGCCGGACACGACTCCGGCGATGTGCTAAACCACCACCTCACAATCGACGCGGACGCGTTTACCCGCATCGATACCACCATTTTGCCAACCGGCGAGATCATTCCCGTATCCGGCACGCCGCTGGATTTTCGAGCTGGAAAGCCCATCGGGCAGGATATTGATTCCCACGAAGAGAAGATGGATGCCGCGCTGGGTTACGATCACAACTTTGTACTCAACCATCCGCAGGGCGGCGTAGAGCGCATCGCAACCGCCTATGATCCTGCTGGCGGTATCGCGATGGATGTCTACACCGATCAACCCGGGGTGCAGCTCTTTACCCCGCTGGATATGTGCGCACTATCCGGCAAAAACGGCGCACGCTATGGCATTCGCGCGGCCTTCTGCCTAGAGACGCAGCATTTTGCAAACGCGATGGAACACCCGCATTTTCCGAGCATCATCCTACGCGCGGGGGATATCTACACGAGCGAAACCATCTATCGTTTTCGCACAGAAGCATGATAGAGCCCTCATTTATACCCAAAACATAAAAAAGCGGCGGACAAATTGCCGCCGCCTCTCCGCCGAAGATAGCGTTTCTTCGGCGGTTTTGTTTTATTGTTATGCGTGGGGGCGCGCGCAGGAGTTGCGCTTCACCAGCTCCGGGCGAAACACCTCCGAGTAGGGCGCGCGCACCTGCTTACGAATCAGCCGCAGTAGTGCCTGCGCCGTATGCCGCCCCATCACCTCTTTGGGATGGGAGATGGTGGTGAGCTGCGGATCGCTCGTGGTGGCCAGATACGAGTCGTCAAAGCCGATGACGGACACCTGCTCCGGCACGGCGATGCCGTGTTTCTTCAGCGCGCGGATGCAGCGAATCGCGATCTCATCGTTATAGCCAAACACCGCCGTCACGCCCTGCTCGGTCACCGCGCGGATGAGATCCTGCTCCAGCGTTTCCTCGCAGCCAATCACGCGCGGCTCCTCCATCTGAAACTCCCGCGCCGCCTTGCAAAAGCCGTTGTAGCGCTGCAATGCGTCGCAGCAGTTCGGGCGGTAGGCAACGGCGCACGTATGATGCCCATATGCTGCAAAATGCTCCGCCACGCGCGCGCCGCCCGCCGTTTCATCCAGCATCACATAGGATATTTCCTTTCCCTCCATGCGGCTGTCAATCATGATGCACGGGATGCCCCTGTTCTTTAGCGCCGTAATGCAGGCAAGTAGTCGAGTGAGAATCTCCGGAGATAGATCCACCTGCGTGAGCTGAAAGATCACGCCGGATGTGTTTTTGAGCAAAATCTGCTCCAGCGAGGCGCAGAGGCTCTCGGCATTGGAATTGGTATCGCTGATGATAAAGTTGCAGTTGTTTCCCGTGAGCACCTCGGAGATACCTTTTACATAGTAGGTCGGAATAAAATAGGTGTTGCCCATGTCGAGAATCGCCTCGATATTGAGGTAATTCACCTCGCCCGCCGCTTTGCAAAACGTTCCCTTGCCCTGCGCTTTTTCGAGATAGCCGGACTCCACGAGTTGGGAAAGCGCGCTGCGCACGGTCAGTCTGCCTACGCCAAACTCCTCTACCATCTCCGATTCGCTCTTGAGTTTATCGCCGGGTTTGATCTCTCCGGCAATCATTTTCCCCTTGAGCGCCTCGGCTAGCTGCTGATAGAGCGGCACTGCGCTGGTTTTATCTAACATGTGGTCTACCCCCAGATAAGTTACAGATAGGATGTTTCAGAAGATACTGGATATGAACAACTTATATTGTCATCTCTCATTAAACAACGCGTAGACGTATCTGTCAATCCCCATTAATTTTTCCAATAAGTATTGACATTTTAGAGTTTTCATGGCAGGATATGCCTTGTAAGGGTGCGTGACGCACCTTTTGTAGTTAATATAACATATCTGCATACAAGTTCGCAACTATTTTCGGAAAATCGTCACCAGCCGCACGAAAGCGAGAATCCCGGACCGCGATCCGATCAACCACGAGTTGTTCTGTGTACAGTGCTGTACCCGATCAAATCGTTTTTTATTGCACACTTTTTTTCGAATCGTCTCAAACCAAGCTTCCAGTGTGCCGCAAACAACCCAAAAAACCGAGGGATCGACTCCCTTATTCAAATATATCAGCAGCCAGCACAACACAGGAATCAAGGGAAATGCTCCCTTATTCAAATATATCAGCAAAGGATGGAACAGGAATGAAGTTACAAATGAGAAAGGCCATTGCTCTCCTTCTCGCCGTCGTTCTGATGCTTGGAACCGTATCCATGCTCACCGGCTGCGCCAA
>JAEWYV010000025.1 GCA_023458615.1 Bacillota bacterium | reverse complement strand
GGCAGTTCCCCACCTGTCCATACCACGGCGCAATCACTGGATTGGAGAGAAAACATGGCGCGCTCTCCCATCTTCACCTCGCCCGCCAGCCGCAGCAACGCGGGCATAGCGGCGGATGCGCCAAAGGTATCCGCCGCATGCACGGCAAATCCATCTACCGCGCTGCGACAAAAGGCGGGCAGATCGGCATTCGCAACCAAATCCGCAGCAAGCACTCGCCCAAGCGCACCCGACACCGTTGCCTCTTGCGCGTTTGGCTCGCGTTTTTTCGCATAAATCATCAATTTTGCTCTTGCCTCGTCTAGAGAAAGCACCTGCAACATGATCGCAATCAAAATTCCTTTCGCAATTCTCTGGTCGGACCACATAATCGTAAAAATGAATGCATTTTCTTGCAGAAATCTCACACATTATACCAAAGCGGGGACGAAAATGATATCCTCCCCCCACTTGTAACAAAACGTCGAATTTATTATGCAAAATAGCCCAAAAAAGCAGAAATAAATAATTTGTGAACAGCGCACGACAACCCCAACAGGTTGTGTTGAGTTTTACAAAATAATACAAGGATTTGATAAATTTCCCTTGACAATGTATACTCAACACGATAGTATAATATTAAATTTCCATGAATATACCGTAACTCTTTTGTTACGAGATGACGGACGCCGCCGGGCTTGCCTTCATGGCATGATTTTGCGATCGTTCATCGGGGGAAATGCGATGGGACAGACGGGTAGGTACACATCGAATCATTATGCTCCTCCCAACCGTAACGCACGTAGCGGACGGTCTGTTCGTTCTGCAAGAAAGCGCGCAAAGCGCAGAGTATATGCACTCGTCGCATTCATTTTGTTTTTCGGACTCGCCGTTATATTTGCTTATAAACCCGCCAGCGCTGCAACCAAAACCCTGTTGCAGTCGTTTCGCGTTGCCGAGGAACAGGCGCCCGCTCCGGTTGCTGAGGCATCGGCAGAGAGCATTGTCCAGTTCCAGCCCGCCGTAGAGTCGCCTGCCTCCGCCGGAGCGTCCGAGTTTGCGCTCAGGGATGCTAATGCACTCTCCATCAACTCCTGGCAGGGCGCGAAGAACTGCGGCGAAAGCTTTCAGGTTTCGCTCAAGGGCGTCTCACCCACGGAACCAATCCAGTTTAGCGCCCAGAACTGCACCGTGTTCCCCGAATCCGGAACCGGCGCAGATTTGTATACCGTCACCGTTGCCGGTTCGGGGACATATTCCCTCACCGCGATGGGCAGCGGCAGTTCCGACCTGATGCGCGACACGCGCACGGGCGTAGCCGGGCGGGCGGCGCAGGTTGCGCTCAACGTTGACGGCTGGGGCCGCGGCGATGAATACTACGACCACTTCAAAATCCGCGTTTCCGGCGGAACCACCAACGGGCCGATCTCCTTCCAGACCGACGGATGCACGGTTTCCCCCGCGGTTGGAACGGTGAATACCGAGTTTGAGGTCACCGTCACCCGCGTTGGCTCTTACGAGCTCACTGCGATGATGGACGGGGACAACAACTACAACAGCGCTTATTCCGCCCGGATGAGCGGTTGCTCCAGCAAGTCCAATCAGGCGCCGATGAACATTGAGGGCTGGGTGGACGACGCGAAGAGCGGCGAAACCTTTACCACGCGCATCTACGGCGGCAGCACCAACGAAGCAATTGTGACCAACGCCGTCGGTTGCACCGTCTCCAAGGTATCCGATGAGGAATATCAGGTCACCGTAGATGCGGTTGGCCCCTATTCCCTGACGGCATCCCGCTCGGGCAATTACGGCTATAACGGCGTATCCGCCTCTGTCAACGGCATGTCGGAAAAATCGCGTGCCAGAACCCTCTCCGTCTCCGGTTGGTCGGACACCAAGAACTGCAACGACACCTTCCCGATCAGCATCACCGGCGGCGCGGCGGGCGCGAACATCACCTTTGTTGCCAATGGTTGCACCGTCTCTCCCGCATCGGGCACAGCGGACACCAAGTATTCGGTCACGGTCACTACCGCGGGCAGCTACTCGCTCAGCGCCGTGATGTCCGAAACGGCAACCTATGAAGCAGAGGAAACAAGAACCTACCACGGGCAGTCGGGCAAGGGCATTCAAACCAAGCTTCAGGTTGAAAACTGGGTTGAGAACGCACCGGCAGGCAGCGCCTTTGAAATCACCGTCAACGGCGGCAGCGGAACGGGAACTCCAACGCTCACCACCAACGACGGATGCGCGGCACGGCTGAAGAACGGCGAATCCAATGTCTACATCATATCCGTCTATCCGCTGGCAGGCAAGGATTATTCCATCGACGTCAGCAAGTCCGGCGACGCGACCTATGAAGCCATTGCTCCCGTCACCTTTAGCGGCAAGACCAGTGGCGTTGCGCAGAGTACTCTCGCTGTCAACGGCTGGAATAACAGCGTGTTCTCCGGCGATTCGTTTGACATCAATCTCTCCGGCGGTAGCGGAACAGGCGGTCTGGAATTCGCGTTGGTTGGCTGCAAGATCTCTCCAGAGGGCGGAACGGTCAACGACAAGTACACCATCACCGTAACCGCGCTGGAAGGCGAGCCGTACTCCATGACGATCAAGCGCGCGGGAGACGGCAACTACGCCGAGGCCACCGTCCATCAGGAAGGCACAACGCGACTCTTTGAAAAATCCAAGACGGCCTCCATTCTGGAGCCTGTCACGACCGGAACCTACTCCTGGGTTTACATCTGCGGTGGAATCGTTCTCCTCTTCGGCATCGTGCTGTTGATCATGCAGATTCACAACACGCCGCGTCGTCGCCGCCGTTAAGCAAAACGCAACTGCAAAGGGTTTGCCTGCAAGGCAAGCCCTTCTTTTTTGTTCTCTCATCTGCGCCAGCGGATAGTAGCGGGCTTGCTCGTAAGGCAAGCTTTTTTTAGCAGCTTATCTCTGTCAAGCCGGCCTCACCGCATTGGCCAAAATTGCATGGCGACCTACCATCTGACATAGGTTATACCGAGGCGGCGATCCGATAGCCCATCTATCTTCCGATAACAGGCCTATCTGCAACGTTTTTGCAACTATCCAGCCTACCCCGCGACATAAAGCAAGGGCCTGTCCGATTAGGACAAGCCCTGTTTATGCATATTGAATAGATTCGGTTATTCTGGCGCTTGCTCTTAGCCCGCAGGCGAGGGCGTCGATGCGGGGGTTGCCTCTGGTGAAGCGGACGCGTCCGGCGAAACCGAAGGCTCCGGCGTTGCTTCCGGCGCGGGCGTCGGCTCAATCAGGCCAGCCTTTACGGCAAATTCGTAGTAGATATCCTCCTCGCGCCATCCACCTGCCGTGGCTTTTGTCCCGCGAGAAGAGATGGTGCAATCCGGCAGGGCTTCGGTGAGTTTCGCCACCGTTTCCTTGTCAAGCTTGTTGTTCATGATCCAGAGCTTCTTGAGCTGTTTCATGCCCAACAGCGGCGTAACGTCCGTGAGCGCGATCCGGCTGCAATTGAGGCACGTGAGCTTCGGCAGCGTGGTCAGCGGATTCAGGTCGGCAATGTAATTGATGAAGATCTCCAGAAACTCCAGATCGCTCAGCGACGAAACCGCGGAGATATCGGTGATCTTATTGTTGCCGAGACTGAGCAGGCGCAGCTTGGGCAGGTTCTTCAGGAAGGAAAGGTCGGTAATCTTATTGCCGTCCAGATCCAAGTAAACGAGGTCTTTGCAGTATTGGAACGCCGCAAGATCCGCGTCGGTCAGTTCCGAGTTGCCTGCGCTGGCAATATAGGTGCCCGCGCCGTTGGGGAAGGTCTTGCGGTTCTCGGTCGAGAACGACTCGATATCCGTGCGCACCTGCCATGCACCAATCTGAACATACCAGATGAACTGCACCGCGGGAAACTCCGTTTGCAGTTGAACCATCTGCTCGCTGGTCAGCCCCGTGCCGCACATATCGCACTTTGTCAGATTCGGCAAGTGCTTCAGTCCCTCGGAAACCTCTTCCGGCGTGGTAAACGTCTGCCCCTGCAGGCTCAGTTCCGTTGTCTCCGGCGTCAGTGTTTGACCAAAGAGCTCAAAGGAAAACGAGAACGTGACAAGCGGGAATCGCTCCTTGAGCGCATCCATGGTTTCAAAGGAGATCTTCTGCCCCGTCAGGTTGCAGGAGGTGAGCTTTTTGAGCGACGCAAGCTTATCCGGCAATTGCGTGTCGTCCGTAATGGTCGCCTGGCTTAAGTCGAGCTCTGTTGCGTCCGTGCTGACCGAAACGCCGAAGAGATCCATCGTGCGCAGGAACGCAATGTTGGGATAGCGCGCCTCCAGTGCGGCGCCCTGCTCGTCGGTCAGGCCGGTATCCGTGAGGTTGACGTTGGTCAGCCCCGGCAGGTAGCCGATCGCCGTCATGAGTTCGTCCCCATTGATGGTCTTGCCGGAGAGATCGAGCGTGGTATCCGTGTTGAGCAGCGTCTGGTCGTCAATCGTCACCTGCCATTGGAAAGTGACGTTGGAGAGCTCCAGGCTCTTGCTGAGCAGCGCGTCATAGCAGGTGCAGGCGCGCGCGTCAACCGAACTCAACTGCGGGAAATACTTGAGCAGGTCGAGCGCGGCGGCATCCGTCGCGGCGGGCAGCGCAACCTCCGTGAGTTGACTATCAAAGCGCTGATCCGCAATCGGCACGCTCCAGAGAATATGGCAGTTGGGCAGCGCGCTTTGCAGCGCCTGATATTGCTCCGCCGTGATGATGGCATTGCGCACATCCAGCTGTTGCAAATTTTCGTACTTCAGCAGGTCGTTGGTGTCAATCTGCGCCGCGTCGTCAATGGTTAGCTCCGTCAAGGATCGATCCTTAAACAGTCCGCAGCCGAGCAGCCCGAGTGAAAGCGCGAGTATGAGCAGCGCGACGAGCGCGCGGCGGATGCGAACGGAGGTAGCTTGGCGCTTAGTTTGCGCGCTGGTAGAGTCTAAATGTATCATCGTAGTCTTCGCTCCAAAATGTTTGTGTCTGAATCAGGTTATATCCATCGGGAATTTCATCCCGGTTTCGAGTGACAATAAACTCCGCGCTCCGCTCGGCGACATAGCGCGCCTGCTCTTCCCCCATCTCCGGCAGGCCGACATTCGCGGTTGCAAAGAAGCGATACTGCGGAATCACATCCGCCGCGAGGTAGAAGCCCGCATCCGGGAAGCCATAGCAGAACAGCGAAATTTCATCCCCGGTCTTCTTTTCGCGCATGATCTTTGCGAAAGCCGCCTGTGGCGTGTCCTCGCGCTTGATGGAGAGCATATAGCGATTGTCCGAGGTGAAGAGCGCGAACACGAGCATGGCGATGCTCAGCGCGCCAAATAGCGTACGATTCAGCCAAGGCTTTGAGAGCAACGTTTCGCATTTGCCTTCCAGTAGCCGCGCAATCGGCACGAGCCCTAGCGCCATAAACGGCGTAAGCACAAGCCCGTAGTAGCGGTAACCCTGCCCGCCCATGTAAACACCGCAGGCAAACACGCCAAAGAGCAGCACCAGATTGACCTTTTCAATCGGCTTCACCTGTTCACGCTTGCGCGTGAGCAGCCAGAGGATACCAAGAACGATCAGCAGCGAAATCTGCGGGTTGCGATAGAAGAACGCGCCGACGCTGCGAACGATGGCGATGATCATATTCGGCAGGACGGGGTCCGCCAGATAGGAGTAGCCAAAGATGTTCTGGTAAAAGTAATAATGGAAGAAACTCTCCAGCCCGCCTGTCGCCGCAAAATAAATCACCCACGGGATGCCCGCCGCGAACATGATGCCGATGAACAAAAGGCTTGCGGTGATTGCGCGCTTGAAGTGTTTCTGAACCAGCATGGAGATTGCAATAACACCCATCCATGCGATATAGAACGCAAGCAGCGTGAATTTTGCAAAGAATATGATCCCCGCAAACAGCGCGTTGATCGCGATCACGCGCAGCGAAATCGGCGCGGGATACTCCGTTTTAAAATAGCGCAGGGACGCATAGAGCGACCAGGCGAAAAACGGCATGAGCAGCTCTTCCAAACTTCCGCCGTGGGAAAAGCTCATGCTGCCAAGGATGCAGGCGGAGAGCACCGGAAGCGCGAGAATCGCATAGCGCTCGCTATAGAGCGAAACGGTGCGATAGGCCGCAAAGAGCGTAAACGAAAACGCGATTACCTCCAGCAGATAGACGCCAAAGAACGAACCGCCGGAGACAAGCGAGGCGATGCCAAAGAGCAAAAAAGCCACCGGCCCTTTTTGATCGTAGAGGTTGAGGTATGGCACCTTGCCGTGCATCATCCCCTTGCCGATGGTGAAATAGATGTTGGAATCCACCCAATCGTTGAGCGGGAACAGCGGCGAGCTCTTGGTGCAAAGCAGCAGAAAAACCGCCGAGAATAGCAAACAGAGCGGATAGATCCATCGTTTGAGCTGTTTGCCTTGTAGTTGTTCCATGCCCGCACCTCCACTCATTCCGCTTCAACGGAAAATGCTTCCATATTATAACGGATTTTTTTCGCTTTCGCAACCAAAGTGAGCGCTTTCTACGCAGTGGCAGCGTGAAACAGGCCCGAAATAGCGCTTGTTTGAGAAATGGTACAGAAATCACATATTGCGTTCACAGTAAAATGCTAAAATACATATATATTGAGTAATAGAAAACGGAGGGTTTGATATGAAAAAGCTTATTTTACTCACGGCTATGGCATTAGCAGGAGCGCTTCTCCTAACCGCCTGCGCCGGTACGCCCGCAGCCAACGATCTTGTCTACCGCGGCACACTCACCAGCATCTCCGAGGATGGCAGCATTCTGGTTACGCAGGTGGCGGGGCACAATTACGGGCAGGCCAGCATTCTCTTTCACGTTGACGAGAAGATAAGCAAAGCGCTTGGCGATACGTTGAAGCAGGATGCCTTTGTCGAGGTGCATTATGACGGCAGGTTGACCCGCTCGATTCCCGCGCAGGGCAACGCAACATCGGTTACTGTCATTGCGCCCTACAGCGATGGAATTGTACAGAACGGCACCATCCTGAGCGTAACCCCCGGCAAGGACGGCTACAGCATCTCCCTTTTGCCCCTTGGCGCTCAGAAGACGGATGATTTGAGCAACACCATCACACTCACGGTTCCCATGCTCGCGCTGGAAGGTCTTACCGAGAAGGATTTGGTCGAAGGGCTTACGGTCTCGGCTGTCACATCCGGCATTGCCGCCATGAGCATGCCGCCCATCATGCCTGTTGTTGCGCTGCTGCC
>JAEWYV010000024.1 GCA_023458615.1 Bacillota bacterium | reverse complement strand
AAGGAGGAGCACTTGCTATGAAGGAACGTTTTCGACAGCTTTCTGCTCAATTTAAGAATACCCTCAATTTAGCGGGGGATCTGGTGATCCTGAACCTGCTGGTGTTCATCAGTTGCATCCCGATTGTTACGATTGGCGCGGCTCTGTCCGCGGGCTATGCGGGGTTGTTTCGTACCCTGCAAAAGAAAGAGACCGGATTGCTGATTCGAAAATTCGGTTCCGATTTTCGATCCGCCTGGAAACAGGCGACGGCAGGCTGGCTGCTTCAGCTGTTCGCGCTATTCCTGCTGGCGGGTGATATTTGGTTTGCCGTGGTCTACTCCGAGCCCAACAACGTGTTCTTTCTCATCTTTGCGCTGGTGGTCGGCGTGGGATTGATGCTGGCGTCGTTGTGGTTTTATCCGCTCACGGCAAGATTTCAGAATGTGTTTTCGACGCAGTTGAAAAACGCGTTTCTCATGGCGTTTGCGCAGCTGCCGCGGACCATTCTCGCGCTGGTCATCTGGGCGTTGGCACTGGGCATTCCCGTGGTGTTGTTCGATGTATTTATGTATTTTGGCTGGCTCTGGTTGCTCTGCGGGCTATCCCTGCCGATGTATCTAACCGTAAAGCTGTTCCGAAAAACTCTGCAACTGGATCCGGCAAAAGAGGAGCAAGAGCAGGACTAGAGCAAGACTTGTTTGCAAAACAAACATCCGCCGGAATTCCGGCGGATGTTTTTGACTGCGGCTTGATTTAGAGCGTTTCTCCGTTGGATTCGACGACGGCGCGATACCAGATTGCGCTGTCCTTTGGAATGCGCGTGAGCGTTTCATAATCGACAAAGAACAGCCCGAAGCGTTCTTTGTATCCATCGCTCCACTCAAAGTTGTCGATGAGGCTCCAGTGAAAATATCCGCGAATGTCGACGCCGGACTCGCTGGCACGCCTAAGTTCGCGCAAATAACGCTGGAGATAATCGATGCGGTCGGGATCGTGCACCGCGCCGTCGAGAAACACCTTGTCGTTGCAGCTCAGGCCGTTTTCGGTGATATAGATCGGCAATCCGTACCGCTCATAGATGAATTTTGTGCCGTAATGCATCATGCTTGGTGTAATCGGCCAGCGGAGCGCCGTGGCAGGGTAGCCACGTGGGAAGGGGACAACCTCCGGCCCTGCTTCGCCCGCGCGAACAATATAGGCATTGTAGAAGTTGAGCCCGATGAAGTCGAGCGGCTGCTGCATGATCGCAAAATCTTCCGCCGTAGCCATCGCGTTCTGGAAAAACGGATGATCTGGGTATTTGCCCAGCAGAACCGGATCGAGAAACGCGTTGTGTGAAAAAAGCTGAATCTCCGGGTGATTGCCAAAGGCAAACATCGCCTCTCTCGCAGCTGCAATATCCGCCGCGCCGTCCGTCTGCGGCACGCAGACAAGCCCGCAGGAAGCCGCGCCGACCAGCGCAGTGGAATCGGCAGCGCGCACCGCCTGCGCCATCCAGCCGTGCGCGAGCATGGCGTTGTGCCAGCAGGTGAGGAGCGGCTCGCCTATGAGCGTTTTGCCCGGCGCGTGCCAGCCGGTTTCGTAACCCAGACCGATGAAGCACTGCGGCTCGTTGATGGTGAAATAGTGCTTCACGCGCCCGCGAAAATGCGCGGCGACCACACCGGCGAATTTGCCGAGCTGCTCCGCCGTCGCGCGGTTTTGCCAGCCGCCTTCGTCTTCCAGCGCCTGCGGTGTTTCCCAGTGAAACAGCGTGATCCAGGGCGTAATGCCGCTCTCCAACAGACGATTGACCACCATGTCATAGTAGGCAAATCCGCGCTCGTTGAGCGTTCTGCCGTCGGGAAAGATGCGCGTCCAGCCGATGCCGAAACGATAGTGCTTGACGCCGAGCTGGCGAAGTGCCGCTAGATCCTCCTCAAAGCGATGATAGCTATCGCAGGCGATATCGCCGGTCTCCCCGTCGTAGGTTTTGCCGGGCGTATGGGAGAAGGTGTCCCAAACGCTCATGCCGCGTCCGTCCTCGGTTGCGCCGCCTTCAATTTGATAGGAGGAGCTTGCCGCGCCCCAGATAAAGTCCGATCGAAAAGCCATAGAAACTCCTTAACCCATCACAACTTCCACACGGCATTCCACCGCGCCCTGCACAAACGGAATTACGTTGCCGTTAATCTGCTTGCCGTCTACGGTGATGTGCTTCACGCCCTTGCTCACGCCAACAGGTTTCTTCACCTGAATGTGATAGCGCACGCCGCGGTAGAGCCGCTCACAGGAGAATCCGTCGAGCGACGAGGGCAGGCACGGATCAATGGCAAGCCCGTCCATCGTCGGGCGAATGCCGAGGATGTACTGGCTGACGTTCATAAACGTCCAAGCAGCGGTGCCGGTGAGCCAACTATTCTTGCCTTCGCCAAAGGTCGGTGCGTCGCAGCCTGCAACCATTTGGCAGTAGACATACGGCTCTGTGCGGCGCGTATCGCTGATTTCCTCCACGTAGGCGGGGCAAGTGCGCGTATATACCTCAAATGCGCGGTCGCCATGTCCAAGCACGGTTTCGGCGCAGCTGATCCACGGATTGTTGTGGCAGAAGATGCCTGCGTTTTCTTTGTATCCCGGCGGATACGAGCTGATTTCGCCCAGCTCGACATGATAG
>JAEWYV010000023.1 GCA_023458615.1 Bacillota bacterium | reverse complement strand
TCGCGCCGTTTACCTGCGCCAGCGCCATCGTGATCGCCGCTGTCAGCGTCGTCTTGCCGTGGTCTACGTGACCGATCGTGCCGATGTTTACGTGCGGCTTCGTGCGTTCGAATTTTGCCTTTGCCATTACAACCATTCCTCCTAAAAAATCTGTTGTTACCCGCATGCGGAATTTGTAACGGCAGCGGGCAAAATATGTTGTGCACCTTTTGGGATGCTGGAGCGGGTGATGGGAATCGAACCCACATAGCCAGCTTGGGAAGCTGGAGCTCTGCCACTGAGCTACACCCGCACACCGGATGCATGCCCTGCCACCGGCAATTCAGCGGCAAAGGGCCTTCGTGCAAAATATTTCACTGGATTAATTCACAAAAGAAGTGATTGGATTTTGCACCGAAACTGCCGTGATGAGCGCATGCGTTACCCACACCCCGCCACGGTAGCATTCATTATTCTATCGACTTTACACACAAAAGTCAACATCCCAGATCGTGTATTCCGGCGGGTTTCTGCCCCAATATGCAGAGCCCGCCGGATGTAACAGTCATACAAACCGCGCATTTGTCGAAATGATTCGCGCGATTAACGCTCTTCCCAGGCCATTGCGCGCTCCAGCGCCTTACGCCAGCCAAAGAGCTGCCGTTCGCGCTCCTCGGGTGCCATCTCAGGCGAAAACACACGCTCGCTCTCCCATTGATCGGCAATATCCTTTGTGCAGCCAAACACGCCGACCGCAAGCCCGGCGAGACAAGCCGCGCCCAGCGCGGTGGATTCCACGCATTTGGGGCGATTGACCTTTGTTCCGAGCAGGTTTGCCTGAATCTGCATCATGATATTGGAGACGGAAGCGCCACCGTCAACCTTCAATTCTGCCAGCGGTACGCCCGCGTCCTTTTCCATGGTCTCCGCCAGATCGCGCACCTGAAATGCGATCCCCTCCAGCACAGCGCGGGCAAAATGCGCCTTCGTCGTCGCCCGCGTTAACCCTAGCATCGCGCCGCGCGCATACATATCCCAATGCGGCGCACCAAGCCCGGTAAAAGCGGAGACGAAATAGGCTCCACCCGCGTCCGGCACGGACTCCGCCAAAACATCGATTTCTCGCGCGCTGGAGATGAGCCCCAGATCGTCTCTAAGCCATTTAATCGAGCTGCCCGCATTAAAAATGCTACCTTCCAGCGCATACTCCACACGATCGCCAATGCCCCATGCGATAGTGGTGAGCAGGCGATTCTTGCTCTCGATGGGGGTTGTCCCCGTGTTCATCATCAAAAATCCGCCTGTGCCATAGGTGCATTTCGCCATGCCCCGTTCGAAGCATGCCTGCCCGAACAGCGCCGCCTGCTGATCCCCCGCCGCACCTGCGAGCGGAACGCCGCCAAGCGCCTCCAGCCCAAGAATGTGCGGCTGTATCGTTCCATAGACATGACTCGACGGCAGCGCCTTTGGCAGCATGCAGCGCGGAATCTGTAACCGCTCCAGCAGTTTTTCGTCATAATCAAGCGTATGCATGTCAAACAGCATCGTGCGTGAAGCATTAGAATAGTCCGTTACGTGCTCGCCGGTGAGATTCCAGATAAGCCATGTATCCACCGTGCCAAAGAGCAGTTCGCCGTTCTCCGCGCGCTGCTGTCCATTTTCAATGTGGTCTAAAATATAGCGAATCTTCGTGCCGGAAAAATAGGCGTCGATCAAAAGTCCGGTCGTCTTTTGCACATAGTCGCCCCAGCCCTCGGCAATCAGCGTTTCGCAGAGCGGCGCGGTGCGGCGGCACTGCCAGACGATTGCGTTATGCACGGGATGTCCCGTCGCTTTGTCCCAAACGATGGTGGTCTCGCGTTGGTTGGTGACGCCGACGGCGGCGATATCGCCCGGCTGAATCTCCGCGCGCTTGAGCACATCCGCTGCAGCTTGTTTCTGCGTCTCCAGAATGTCAAACGGGTCGTGCTCAACATATCCCGCGCCGGGGTAAATCTGACGGAATTCATACTGCGCGCTGCTAACAATTTTTCCAGCGAGGTCAAAGAGAATGGCGCGCGAGCTTGTCGTGCCCTGATCCAGTGCAAGTAGGTATTTCGACATTGCGATCGGTTCCTTTCGATTTGGCTTGAGATAGAGCGTTTTTATATGTGTCATTCGGATGTGTCATCGCATTTTGACTTCAAATTTGCTGGCTCTATTATGGCACAATCCAACGGCGTTCTTCAACACGCGTATGGACAAATCTGTCTTCCGATGTAAATCTTTTGTCCTAATGAGATCGACTTTTTTCGATCCGTTCAACGAGAGAAACTACTTCCGAAGCGTTTGCGGCGCGATAGACAGCAGTTGCTGTCTCCGCCCCGCCATAGCCGTATGTTGCGGCGATGAACAGCAAACCGTTTGCTTTTGCTGCGACCATGTCGTGCACGCGGTCACCCACAACGACAGCAAGAGCGCTGTCCAATTCCTCTATGATCGCGGACACAGCCGCAGTTTTGTCGGGATAGTCCCCTGCGCAAACAAGGCATGAAAAGAATTTGTAAATGCCCGTGACCGCGAGCGCGATTTCGACATATTCCCGGCTGCCGTTGGAACAGATCGCGAGTGAATCGCCTTTTTCATGCAGATGCTGCAGTAGTTCCGTCACGCCGTCGAACAGCTTGCCGACCTGCACAAGCGCCGCGCGCTCGTTCCTGTCAAACAGCTGCTCAAATGCCGCCGGATCCAGATATTCCGGGGCAAGGGCATGCAAAAACACTTCTGCGGGTTCGCCGATATGGCGCATGACGAGCGCGTCCGAAACGTCCGGCAGGCCCAATGCACGCAAGGTTTCGTGCGCGGCATGACAGCTATGAAGATGCGTTTGCAGCAACGTTCCATCCAGATCGAAGATAATCGCTCGACTCACAATGGCATTGTCTCCTTTGGCGATTCGTTCTGCGGTCATTATGGCACACCAGGGAACCGATCTCAAGCGATGGGATCGCGCAGCCACACCATTTACCAGCCCTCATGCGCCGCACGCAAGAAAGCCGGAAAACAGAACTGCATTTTCCGTAACTTTCTTACTTTCTTTTTTTGTCCAGCAGGGATATGATACGGTATATGAGTGATAGTTTACCCAAACGCAACCCAATCCCTGACGGTTTTGTGCCCAACAAGGCGCTGGGACAGAATTTCTTAAGCAGCGATCGCATCATTGAGGCGATTCTGGACGAGGCGCAGATCGACGGCAAACGCGTTCTCGAGGTTGGCCCCGGCACCGGCGCGCTGACCGAGGGGCTGCTTGCACGATCGTCTTTTCTTGCAGCGGTCGAGAAGGACGGTCGCCTCTGCGAACTGTTGCAAAGCCGATTCGGCGAGAGGCTTTCCTTGCTGCACGCAGACCTGCTGGACGCGGATATTCCCGCGCTGATGGGCAATGAACCCTGGTTTGCCGTTGGCAATCTGCCCTATTATGCAACAACACCGATTGTGCTGCGCCTTCTGTCCCTCCTGCCGGATGGCATGACGCTGATGGTGCAAAAAGAAGCGGCAGAGCGATTTTTTGCCGATCCGAAAGGACGCGTCTATGGCCCCCTAGCGGTGGCAACTCAATGTTTTTACACGGCAAAGATCGTTGTGAACGCGCCGCGCAGCTGCTTCAATCCCCCGCCGGAGGTTGACTCCGTCGTGGTTCGTCTCTCGCGAAGCGACACGCCAGCGACGGACGGAGCCGCGTTTCTATCCTTTCTTAAGCAGGCGTTTTCCATGCGGCGAAAGACCATGGCAAATGTGTTTGGGCGGGATGAGCGCCTGATTGACGCACTTGGCACCCTTGGCCTTTCGGCGGATATCCGCGCGGAAGCACTGCCGCCGGAAACACTGCTCTCAATCTTTTTGCACATGCGCACATAGCGTAGGCTAAAGTTGGTCAACAAGCAGATTGCAAAGCTAGCCTAGTGACGCAACACCATAACCATCAATATCGATCGTATATAAAATGAAACGGAGGATTTTTTTATGTCTAAACTGACCTATTTCTATCTGCCGAGCTGCCCGCATTGCAGACTCGCCGCGCGTTGCATTGAGGAACTCTGCCAGGAGGACAGCCGCTACAAGGATGTCGAGATTGAGCGGATTG
>JAEWYV010000022.1 GCA_023458615.1 Bacillota bacterium | reverse complement strand
TTTTACATCATGCGCGGCAGCCGCTCTCGATGCGAAGAAACGGAGCAAACGGAATACAAAAACAAGCGGCCGCAATCCGCCGCCGAATCGATTGTAGCATGCTTGCTGATTGATTGTCAAACTTCGCACACTCGCGAATCAGACAAGAAAACGCGCGATTTCTGCGCGTTTCTGGTCTTATTCGTCCGTTTGAACCGCTGTTTGCGGCAGAGGTGTCTGCGTAGACGCAAGTTTTGCCTGCAGCCGATTTTCCAGGTAACTCAACGCAAGGCCGACGGCAAGGAATGCCGGGCAAGCCCATGTAATGCCCGCGATAATCTTTGGCAGGATGAGTGCGATAGAACCAACTACAAACCCGATGACCGCCGCATAAGAGGTCGCATGATGCCGCCGCAGGATATGATTGACCAACCGGATGATAAAAAACGAGACCAGTCCAAAAGAGCCGACCAACGCCGCCAGCGGCCAGAACATCTCCCCCAGATTCGTCAGCATAGCGCCGAGACCTGCCGTCGTCAGCGTGGAAATATCCATCACGCTCGATATAGCAGCGATGACGGCAGGATATAACCCGAGGTAGACGAGAATAAACGACGAACTGATGCCGGGAATCACCGTACCAACGGAGAGCACAAGGCCGGAGATGAGCGCATCCGGCACACTTAGCCGTACAACCTTGGCGTTATTCGCAACGCTGGATTCTCCGAGCGCAAAAAGCAGCACGAATCCAAGGCCAAGCAACGCAGCGATGAGATGTTTCCATTGCAGCCTTTGCCCGCCGAGGCGAACCTCCGCAAAAAGCCCCGGCAAGCTGCCAAGCACCAGCCCCGTAAACAGGGAAAGCATCTGCACCTCATATCGGTCGATGAGCAAACTCAGCACATTGCTGGTGAGCAAAATTCCGATTCCCCCGCCAATCACAAGCGGCAAAAGGTAACGAAGATTCGATTTCCAATTCTGAAAAAAGTTGCCGATCGCCAGCATCATCTTCTCGTAAACACCGAGGCTGATTGCCAGAATTCCACCGGAAACCCCCGGCAAAACGCCGCCAATTCCCATCATGATTCCACAGATGAAGCGATAGATGATCGATCTCAAATGTTCTATTCCTCCATTCGGTCGGCATAGCGTGCCGGACTTGGCGCTGGTGCAGCAAGTTTGCGCGAGTTCTATTCTTTTACGGCAGCTGTGCGGGCGGCGTAAATGTCGCCGAAACATTGGCGAGCATGCCGTTTTCCGGCGAATCCGCAGTCAGAGCGGGGGCATCGTCTGAAGCCGCATAGCTATATTCCGCGGTTGCCTGAGCGGTTGCCGCCGATTGACCCAGCGTGATTTCGCCGGAAAACAACACACTGTTTTTCCAGCGCAGAGTACCCTCTACAAAATAGCGGTAGGTGCCGTCCGGCACGCGTGTTCCCGCAGCATCGGTCAAATCCCAGCTGTATTCCAGCTTTCCAGATTTGGGCGTTGCGGAGGTAATCGCGTCTACATCCTTTATTTCGGCAACTCCTGAACGCGCTACCCAGAGCGGGATCGCATCCGGCCGCTTTTCGTATCCACCCTTTGCTGTAAAGCGCGTAGCGTAAAGTGTTTTAACCATTGCTCCATCGGAATTTTCCACCCAAACGGCAAATTGGTTGGAAGCATAGCCGTCCTGCGCCTGATAATCAAGCGATATCGTCATCTTTCCGTTTTGCGCAGATTGATCGACAACGGGCGTGCTCTGCTTACAGGCTGCTGTCAATAGCAACCCAAACGCGGCAAGAAACAAGAATAAGCGTTTCATCGGTGGATTCTCCTTACTTAAGCTAGGCAAGTACAAAAACTGTTTGCTTGTCTTTTTTTGTGTTCATCACGTCACGTCATTATAACAAACGCACTCCCGCCGTCGGGTGAAATTTCGGCAAACTTTTGCTCGTTGTTCTTTTTTTATTCCGTCTGGTTGCCTTGTTTTTTTTGCGAATTGTATAGACGATTTGTAATATATTTTTCAGTTTTTGTGCGATACGCTACCTATGGTATACAACGATGATCGCGTCTACTGAACGAACTGAAAATTCTATTGACAGGCGTATCATTGTTGGATATAATGAGCTTGCAAGTTCTGGAAACGTTTCCAGTAACGTTTCCATCAAATTGAGAAGCGTTCCAGCTCCAATCCCCTGACTGACGCGATGGGCGCATACCGCCACAAAAATATCGCACATTGTACCCTTTCATACGATTTGCACATTTCAGCGAACCCTCCTGAATCGGAAAATAACCAAAGGAACACAACTGCAAACCATGACGAACATCAAGGATATCGCCCAGCACTGCGGCGTGGCGATCAGTACCGTTTCACGCGTGCTGAATGACCACCCGGACGTCAGCGAAGAAACGCGCAGCAAGGTTTTGCGTGCCGTTGCGGAACTGCACTACATTCCCAACGCCAGCGCGAGAAATCTCGTTCGCACCACATCGGATACCATTGCTTTGCTGGTCAAGGGCGTAAACAACCCCTTCTTTGCCAAGCTGATTAAGGTAATTGAGCGTGAAATAACGCGCCGCGGCTACACGCTGGAGCTGCATCACATGGATACCTCGGAAGACGAGCTGCTCATCGGCGCGCAGCTTGCAAACGAACGCAAGCTCATCGGCATCCTCTTTCTTGGTGGACGATTCAACTATTCCCCGGAGGAGTTGGGCCTCATCAATGTCCCCAGCGTGTTTTGCACCTATACTAACACGTTTGGCGATCTGGACGCTTCGGCCTACAGCTCCGTGGCGATTGACGACAAGCAGGCCGCGCGTTTCGCGGTGGATACGCTCGTCTCGCTCGGACACCGGAAAATTGCAATTCTTACAGACAATCAGGACGATAAATCCATCAGCGAGCTTCGCTTTCAGGGTTATAAGGACGCGTTGGAAAGTCACGGCATCCCCTTTGACCCGAATCTGGTCGCTTGTACTGGAACCTTTTCGGACATGGGCGCGATCTACCGCGCAACGAGCGATCTGATCCGTCGGGACAACAGCTTCACCGCCATCTTCGCCATTGCAGACCTGATGGCTATCGCTGCTTTTAAAGCACTGAGCGACCACGGCAAGCGCATTCCGCAAGATTGCTCCGTCGTAGCAATCGATGGTCTTGAAATGTCGGAATACACGCTGCCGACGCTGACCACGCTGGTGCAGCCGGTTGAGGATATGGGACTTGCGTGCGCAAAGACCATCACCGAGCTCATCGAACGCCGCGGGGAAAACAGACAGTTTACCTTCGAAACCGTACTTCGCCCCGGCGGCTCTGTGCAGCGAATTGGAAAATAGCGCCGATATCCCGCCCGCATGTCCTGCAATCCATTTTTGAATCTATGCGCAAATGCGCTGGAGAACATAAAACGAAAGGGAAGGAACGATTTTATGAAAAAGCTAATTGCTCTGATTTTGGTTGCCCTGATGACTGTTGCGTGCTTTGCGTGCGCACCAGCCGCAACACCCGCCGCCGAAGAACCCGCCGCAACAGCGGCGCCCGCCGCGGATACGGCAACAGAAGCACCCGCCGCCGCAACCGGCAAGGTGTACTATCTCAACTTCAAGCCCGAGGCTGATGCAGCCTGGCAGGCGCTGGCCGCCCAGTATACCGAAAAGACTGGCGTACCGGTCACCGTCGTCACCGCCGCCTCCGGCACCTATTCCGAAACCCTGACCGCCGAGATGGACAAGGGTGCCTCCGCACCGACGCTGTTCCAGTGCGGCAACAAGGCCGGACTCGATACCTGGGGTGATTTCTGCTATGATCTCTCCGGCACCGATGTCTACAAGCAGATGACCACCAACGACTTCAACCTCTATAAAGAGAGCGGCGAACTGGCAGCCATCGGCTATTGCTACGAGTGCTTCGGCATCATCGTCAACAAGACCCTGTTGGAAAAAGCCGGCCATTCCATCGACGAAATCAAGGATTTTGCCTCCCTCAAGGCCGTTGTGGAAGACATCCACAGCCGCGCTGCCGAGCTGGGCTTTGACGCCTTCACCTCCGCAGGTCTCGATGGTTCCTCCAGCTGGCGTTTCTCCGGCCACCTTGCCAACATGCCCCTGTTCTATGAATTCCGTGATGACGGTGTGACCGCGCAGCCCGCGAGCATCACCGGCAAATACATGGAAAACTACAAGAACATCTGGGATCTCTACATCAACAACTCCGCAACCGATCCGTCGCAGCTTGCAAAGGCCACCGGCGATCAGGCGGAAGCAGAGTTTGGCGAAGGCAAAGCCGCGTTCTATCAGAACGGCTCCTGGGAATATGCCAACCTGACCACCAAGTTCAACATGGCTTCGGATAGCCTCGCCATGATCCCGATCTACTGCGGCGTGGATGGCGAAACCAATGCGGGCCTCTGCTGCGGCACCGAGAATATGTGGGCAGTCAACTCCAAATCCGCACCGGAAGACATCCAGGCAACGCTGGACTTCCTCCTCTGGGTCGTCACCTCTGACGAGGGCACCGCTATGATGGCGGAACAGTTCGGGCCCATCCCGTTCAAGGATGCCAAGGCTTCCACAAACGTGTTCTTCAACGATGCCAACAAAGCACTCGCGGATGGCAAATACGTTGTTACCTGGGCGTTCAACTTCACGCCGAATGTGGATAACTGGCGCGCTGGCGTTGTCGCCGCTCTGACCCAGTATTCCGCAGGCACGGGTTCCTGGGACGACGTGGTCTCCTCGTTCGTCACCGGCTGGGCAACCCAGTATGCCGCGCAATAAGAAATTCACACACGCCGTAATCGGCTAAACCGACACCGGCAGGGGCGAGTGGCAACGCTCGCCCCTTTCTTCACAAAGTCACAAGGGAGGTTGCCATGAAACGAAAAACGAGCAACTCCAGCTCATCCTTGAGCTCGCCACTCATCCGCCGCCCGATTCAGCGGAGCTTTGCGCTGTTTCTCCTGCCAACATTCGCGGCGTTCTGCATTGGCTTTATCTATCCCTTTTGTAAGGGCGTCTATCTCTCCTTCTGCAAGTTTACAACTACGAGCAACGCAAAATGGGTCGGTCTTGGCAACTACATCAAGGCGTTTCAGGACGCGAGCTTCATGCACGCGTTTCAATACACCGCCCTTGTCGCAATTGTCTCACTGATCGTCATCAACGTGCTCGCGTTCGTCGTCGCCTATGCGCTCACGCGCGGCATCAAGGGTTCCAATCTGTTCCGTACTGTGTTTTTCATGCCAAACCTGATTGGCGGCATCGTGCTTGGCTACATCTGGTCGATGATATTCGATGGCATCCTTGCGCGCTACGGAACCTCTATTGTACTCAGCACACCATACGGCTACTGGGGGCTCATCATATTGATGGCTTGGCAGCAGATCGGCTATATGATGATTATCTATATCGCCGGCCTTCAGTCTGTCTCCGAGGATATGATCGAGGCGGCAAAGATTGATGGCGCGAACGGCTGGCATACCCTCTGGAACATCACGATTCCAACCATTATGCCATCCATCACCATCTGCACCTTTTTGACGCTGACCAACTCGTTTAAGCTCTTCGACCAAAACCTCGTGCTCAACGGCGGGCAGCCGTTTATCTTCATGTCGGACGGCACGGTGATTAAGTCCACCGAGATGCTTGCGCTGAATATCTACAACACGTTTTATCTGAATGCCAATTCGCGCGGCACCGGCCAGGCAAAGGCGGTTCTGTTCTTTATCCTGGTGGCAGTCATCGCGCTGATTCAGTTCACAGCAACCCGCAGGAAGGAGGTTCAGCAGTAATATGAAACGTACACAGATTCAAAAAACGCTGCTCACCGTCCTATTCGTGGTGGTTTGCATCTTTTATCTGATGCCGATCTTTATCGTGCTGATGAACTCCTTTAAGACCAATTCCGCCATCAACACAAATACGTTCCAGTTCCCGAATGCAAACACATTTACGGGAACCTATAACTACACCAACGGCATGACGTTTGGAGAATATCCCTTCCTCAAGTCGGCGGGATACAGCCTGTTTATCACCATCGTCTCCGCGGCGCTGATCCTCATCTGCACCTCGATGGCTGCGTGGTATATCTCCCGCGTCAACAGCGTCGCAGCCAGAATCATCTACTACTTGTGCGTCTTTTCCATGGTGGTTCCGTTCCAAATGGTCATGTTTACGCTGGCAAAGACCGCAAACACACTGCATCTGGATTCGCCGTTTACCATTCCGGTCATCTATCTTGGCTTTGGTGCGGGATTGGCGGTGTTTATGTTCGTTGGATTTGTCAAAGGCATCCCGTTGGAGATTGAAGAAGCCGCCGCCATCGACGGCTGCGGCCCGATTCGCACGTTTTTCCTCATCGTATTCCCGATGCTCAAGCCCGTGCTCATCTCCGTTGGCGTGCTGGAGATCATGTGGATCTGGAATGACTACCTGCTGCCCTATCTGGTGCTGGATCGAACGCTGTATAAGACCATCCCGATCCATATCCAATATCTGCAAGGGAGTTATGGTCATGTTGATCTGGGCGCGGTGATGGCACTGATCATCGTGAGCATTGTCCCGATCATCATCTTCTACCTTACCTGCCAGAAATACATCATCAAGGGCGTCATTCAAGGCGCGGTGAAGGGCTAAAACGTCCTGTAACAGCAAGGGTAAATAGAAGCACGCGAACCCGCGTGATATTTTCTCTTGCCCTTTGGAAGAAACACGATATAATAAAGCGAAATTTGAATGGTTTCGGTGTGCTTATGAAACGATCCTCAGGTATTTTAATGCATATTTCCTCGCTGCCCTCCCCGTACGGCATCGGCACGTTCGGGCAGGAGGCGTATGCCTTTGTAGACCGCCTTGTCCGCGCGCATCAGCGCTACTGGCAGGTGCTTCCGCTCGGGCCGACCAGCTATGGTGATTCCCCCTATCAGTCCTTTTCCGCATTCGCGGGCAATCCGTATTTTATCGATCTGGATCGCCTTTCGAACGAGGGATTGCTGGATCGCGACTGGATTCAATCACTCAACTGGGGCTACGATTCGCGTCAGGTAGACTATGGCATAATCTTTGAGCGTCGCTTCCCCGTACTCCGCTCTGCCTTTGAGCGTGCAAAGGGCAATTGGGATCGCATGCAGCGGCTCGATCGTTTTGCTGAGGAGAACGCAGGCTGGCTCAACGACTATGCGCTTTTTATGTCCCTCAAGGACGAAAATGGCGGCGTCGCCTGGGAAAACTGGCCCTATGGTGTTCGCATGCGCGAAGAAGGGGCGCTCAGGGAGGCGCGGGAACGCCTCTGCGACAGCATTCGCTTCTATCAGTTTATTCAGTGCCTGTTCTTTGAGCAGTGGAGCGCGCTTCGCGCCTATGCAAACGAACGCGGAATTAAAATTGTTGGCGATCTACCGATCTATGTCCCGCTCGATTCGGCGGATGTCTGGAGCGCGCCGGAAGAGTTTCTGCTCGACGAGACGCGCCGTCCCCGCTGCGTTGCGGGTGTGCCACCGGACTATTTTTCAGCGGATGGACAGCTTTGGGGAAACCCGATCTATGACTGGGCCTACATGAAGCAAACAGGCTACTCCTGGTGGATGCGCCGCATGCGCTCCGCCTGTACGCTGTTTGACTGCGTTCGGATTGACCACTTCCGCGGTCTTTCCTCCTATTGGAGCGTTGCGGCGGATGCCGAAACCGCGCGAAGCGGCGAATGGATTCAGGGGCCGGGCAGCGACTTTGTAAACCTGCTTAAGGAGACATTCCCCTCATTTGAAATCATCGCCGAGGATCTGGGATTCCTGACGGATGAAGTACGAACCCTGCTCAAGGAGAGCGGATTCCCGGGCATGAAGGTGCTCCAGTTCGCCTTTGACGCACGCGAACCCAGCAACTATCTGCCGCATACCTACGACAACCACTGCGTCTGCTACGCTGGTACGCATGATAACACGACAGTTGCCGGATGGTTCACGGAGGCAAACCCGGACGATGTCGCCTTTGCGGTGCGCTACCTTGGGCTCAACGAGCGGGAGGGTTACGTTTGGGGCATTTTGCGCGGCGGAATGGGCTCGGTTGCCGATCTTTTCCTTGCACAGATACAGGACTATATCGGTCTGGACTCACAGGGGCGCATGAACATTCCCGGTACGCTGGGCGGAAACAACTGGCGCTGGCGTTTGCTCCCCGGCGAACTCACCGATGATCTTGTTGAAAAAATCGGCGAGTTGACCGTGCTCTACGGTAGAGCCTAATCGATGACAACTAGAACAGGGCGAACCCGCGGGGGGTTCGCCCTGTTTTGTTTCATGCGTTCAACTTGTCGTTATGACTTCTTGCGAATCGGAATCCAGACCTCGCTGTAGTAGTTCGGCGAGGTAGTATCCCCCTCCGAATACATCTCAATTTCCATATACTGCGCAACCTCATAGACGCCGTTGGTCGGCAGCCACTCGGAGTAGATCTGCTTGGTCACGTTCTGAATGGCACCCGGCATGGGGCCGACGCAGGAGAAGCGCGCCCAAAGATGCGCCGGAACCTGCCGCGTCGTAAATCCCTCCGGAACCATAACACCCGGCTGAAGCATGTCCGCGATCATATAAGGGAAGTTTCCCTCATCATCCGCGTCAAAGCAGACGCCAAATACGGGGCAAACCTGCTCCTGCAACCCCTTCTCCAAAAACTCCTGCCAGAATTTCGGAATCTCGCTGGTACTAGAATCCATTTTGAAGGAACGTTCCACACCATAAAGCGTAAATGCACCCATCTGTTCAATCTTGTAGTTCATCATAACCGCACCCTCCATTTTTAACGATATTGCAAGGGGATTCTGGCAGCGCAGCAGTGTGCACATCCGTCGTGCAGAGGTAGGCGTTACTCCGTGAAAGCGTGAGAACGCCTTGGTGAAGCTCTCCGGCGTGTCGTAACCATACTTGAACGCAAGGTTGATTATTTTTATGTCACCCGTGAGCAGCTCCTGTGCCGCGAGTGAGAGCCGCCTGGCGCGGATATACTCGCTGATGCTCATGCCGGTGAGCGAGGCAAACGTGCGCTCCAGATAGAAGCGCGAGAGACCGACATGCCTTGCAGCCCCTTCGCTATCCGCCTCATTGAAAAGATTCCGTTCAATATAGATCAGCGCTTCGTTCAAGCTCTCAATGAGTTCCAACTGTTCCCCCTTGATGCCGTGGTTTCCCTTGCTGGCGTTATGATATCAAATCTTGCTTTTCGATGTCCTGTCATTTTTTGTCAGGATTTGTCCGCTTGTTAAAATAAAGTAAGTGCGCTGCTTTCCATCGCCGGCTCGTAGACCATGTCCCGCGTCCCCTCCGCAAGCAGCTCTGCGGCAGCGGAAGCATCGTTTAGCCAATCTGCCCGCTTCTCGGGCGGCAGAATCAGCGGCATACGATCGTGAATGAAAGAGATGTTTTCAGCCGCAGGCGCTGTGAGAATCACAAACACGGGCGTCTTTACCCCCGCCTCGGAGCGGTATAGCCCCGCGAATGTAAACATGCCTTCCTGAGCGGGACGAAGCCTATATTTAATCTTTTTCTTCTCACGCGTTTCCCATTCGAAATAGCCTGTCGCTGGGATCAGGCATCTGCCGCCGATCGCCTCTTTACCCGAAACTGCCGATGCCGCGGTGAGCATAGACGTACGAAACATGCTTTTTCCCAGCGCGGTTTCGCTCCGGGCATTGATGATCTTGCCTTTGCCATCGAATCGCGTAAACCCCCATTGCATGGCGCGCGGGCCATCTGCCTCTAGAACAGGCACAATGTCCGTTGGCAATACCTCTCCGTTTTTCAACATGAGATCTTCCGCGTCTTGCTGGCTTTCGTGATAAAGCAACTCCAGCATCTCGCGGTATTGCTCATCGTCAAAGTCCGTGTAAAACCTGCCGCACATGGGTGTCCTCCTCCGGCTAACGTTGCCTTAGCCAAGCCAGATGCCAACGCCAATGCCCACTATAGAACCGATGAGCACCTGCAGCGGCGTATGTCCGATGAGCTCCTTGAGTTCCCATTCCGGCAACTCCAGAATCTTTCCTTCCGCTATCAAATGGTCGATAATCGCGGTAATGGTAACCGCTTGTTTTCCCGCCTCCTGACGCACGCCGCGCGCATCATGCAGCACAACGGAGGCCAGCACAAATGAGATTGCAAACTCAAATGATGCTAGGCCAAACTCAATAGCGACCGCCGTTGCGAGTGCGCAGACCGTCGCAGCGTGGCTGCTCGGCATTCCGCCGCTGCCAACCAGTCGTTCAAACTTAAATTCGCGATTGACAATGGTATACAAGATCGCTTTTGCGCCCTGCGCAATTGCCCAGCCAACCAGCGCCGCAATCAGGATTTTATTCTCCAATAGTCCCTTAAAAAACTCCATATTCATCCATACCAAATCCTAGTTTCACCCGTGCTGACAATGAATGCCGCACTGGGCGAAGATTATTGTATCTCACAGCGCCGCGAATTACAACATTCGGACTTTTCGCGCAGTTTTAGACATTCTTACAGCAATCTGTTAGGAATCATCAAGTATTTGTAAATATATCCTGATGCATCCTTGACAGAGCAGGAATCATACCGTACGCTTTGACAATGAAGAAACGAATTTTTAGCATCACGCTTTTGCTCCTGACGCTCTGCGTCTTTTTGCTGCCCGTCGGAAGTCCGGCTCACGCCGAAGAGTCTACCTCTCCACGCCTGAGCTTTGGAGATGACGGAACGTTTACCGTGTTGATTCTCTCTGATTTGCAGGATACCCAGTTCACAACCGAGCTCGTCGTCCGCGGCGAAACCAATGTGATTCGCGATTATCCAGCGGATCTGATCGTATTGCTTGGCGATCAGCTGGAAGGCCCAAGCCCGGTTTTGCGTTTGGGAAATGGCATCGATAACTGTACAAAAACGCTTCATACGCTCTTAGCCCCCATCGAAGCCAGCGGGATTCCGTTTGTCGTCGTCTTTGGCAATCATGACTATGAAGCGCCCATGCCAATTGCGCAGCAGGTGAAAATCTTCGAGAGTTACGACAATTGCATCGGCGTTTCGTTCGGTAAAAACTCTACCGAAGACGGTGCGTTTGTGTTGCCCATCTATCGCACCGGAAGCGATCAGGCCGGGATGGCGCTGTATTTCTTTGACTCCGGCTCCTATATTGCAAACGGCGATTATGACACCGTCTCCGAAAAGCAGGTTGCGTGGTATAACGAGCAGAGCGCCGCATTGAAGGCCGCAAATGACGGTCAGGCGTTGCCCTCCGTCGGGTTCTGTCATATTCCCGTGCCGGAGGTCTACCAGCTGCTGACCGAAGTACCAAAGGGCACCAAAGACGCGCTCAAGGGCGTTGGCGTCGGCAAGGGAAAGTACTACATTCCGGATGATGGAAAGATTTTTGCAGGCGAGGTAAACGAAGCGCCCTGCCCTTCCAGCGAAAATCACGGTTTGTTTGACGCCTATTTGAACAATGGCGATGTGTTCCTAACCGTCAACGGGCACGATCACATCAACTCGTTTATCGGAAGTCTGGATGGCATAGACATCGCCAATGCGCCGGGCAGTAGCTATACGAGCTATGGCGACGAGGGGATTCGCGGCGCGCGGCTCTTCCGCTTCAGCGAGGCAAATGTGCGGGACTATGAGACCATGCATGTGCTCTACAGCGATTATAATACGCCCGCGAGTTACGGCTATTTAAAATATTACTTCAGCACCACTACGGGTATCTACAACGCCGTCAAGTTTGGGGTGTTTGGCATCCTCCTGATTCTTATCATGATTGCGCTGGTCGTTGTTCTAGTCGTACATGGCAAACGCAAAAAAGCCCAAGCCATTCTTGCCGGCACGAGCGGAGAATCGCCCACAACGGATGCAACAACATCCACCCAAGATAGAACCAAGCAGGAGTGATCCGCCGCGCCCGGCACTTTACAACAAGAACTGCGCTTGCGGATATCAATCTAATTTCAAGAGCAAGTTAGAGTTCCGGGTAAAAACCAGCAAACATGGAAAGTGGCTTCCAATAAATGGAAGCCATTTTTATACGCATATAATCTGTTGAATAAACAACATATAATGTATGTTTTTAGCGATTTGCTTGGCGAGTTATCCTGTTCGTGTTACTATGTTCAAAAGTGACAAAAATGTGAAGTGCATATATCCATTGCACGAAGGATTGTTATGGAATCGTTTAAACTTGATTATACTATGGCAATTCTTACAGTTGTAAGTTTCATACTTTCTGTCTGGGCATTCCTCGTTCCAAAGGAGTTCGAGTTTGCATCGAGTTCTAAAGCACTAAAAATGATCTACAAAATATTTTCAAAATTCTTAGTTCGGCTTGCATTTGTCTTGCTTACTTTGTCATTTGCCACACTTTTTGTATTTGGATCAAAACGTCCAATAAATGACCCCATTGCTTCTCCTTCTATATCCGTATATATCCCAACCCCGAAGCCCTCCGGTCTGGGGGAAGTAAGATTATATACACTTGACCCTATCCTTAAGAACGATGAAGCCGTCTTCATTAATGGCTGGACTCCATATGTTGGTTTAAAAGTGGATGGAGAGTCAGTTCCATCGGGAATCGGTGTGACCATCCCAAAAGCTGCGCAAATGAAGTATAGCAACCAATCTACCTATACCAACGCGACACATACCGAGGTTCTCGAATATAAACTGTGCCGCAAGTATGAAAAAATGACATTCTCATTTGGTATTGATGATAGTACCTTTGATGATTTTCAAGCATCAACGCCATTGTGCAAATGTAAAATCACTTTGCAATCAAAAAGTTCTGATCAGGCGTTGAGTGAAACAGACAATATTCTGTATGATTCTAGTGATATCTATTATAACTTCATTAAACACTCCGTCACGCTTGATGTTTCACAAATCGAAACACTGAGATTCACGTTCCAATGGGATTACACTCCTGATCCGACTAAGCAAAACTGTTTTAATCTCGTAATCATAGACCCCGTCCTTTACCTAAAAGAAACATAATTGATATCAAACAACAACAGCGCCCTTTCGGGCGCTGTTTGTACGTTTCGCATTCTTATCTCTTGCCAATGATCAAGCGGCTGATCAATATCAGCAGACATGCGCCGCCAATCGCGATGATGAACCCGGTGAATGACCAAACATCTCCCGTGCCAATTCCAGCATAATCAGCAAGCCAACCGCCGACCACGCTGCCGGCTACGCCAAGGATGATATTGCGGATCAACCCGCCTTTGCCGTGCATAATCTTGCTGGCAAGCCAGCCGATAATAGCGCCGATCAACAGCCATCCTAAAAAATGAAACATGTGATTTTATATCCCCCTTTATTTGTTTACTATACTATTTGCGCGGTATGCTCCAGCCGCATCCTATTTCGGTTGAACCGGCTGATCCTCCTGCGGGGCGGCATTTGCCTTGGCAGCATCCGCCTGTGTTTTCTTTTTGAAAAAAACGCGGAAAATAACATTTGCCACCGCTGCGATGACGGGGCCTAATATCATGCCTGCGCCGCCAAGCAAAATCAGTCCGCCGACAGAAGCCGCAAGCGTAATCCACGGAGACAAGCCAACGCTTTTGCCTGTAATAATCGGGTCAAGTATCATGCGCAGCACGACCATCGCGATGTAGGTCGCGCCGACCGCAATCGCCATATGCGGGTTTTTCGCGATTAGCGCAATGATTGCCCATGGGACAAACACGATGCCGGAGCCGATGACGGGCAGCAAGTCTAGCAGGCTGACCGCCACAGCAACAAGCGGAGACCACCAACCCAAGCCGACAACGATCATTCCGATCGTCACTACGGCAAAGTTCACGCAAAAGAGAATCGCCTGCGCTTTGCCAAAGCCGAGCGCGGTTTTCCCGAGTTCTTTGAGTGCACTTACGACCCGTTCTCTATCTAGCTTTTTCTTTTCATTTTCCATGCTACGATTATAATGTATCCCGTGCCGATGCACAATCTCCTTTACAGTAATCCAAGTGACGCGCGTCACCAAACAACAGGCGGGAGCCATTTATGCCCCCGCCTGTTGTTTGTGTTTGACTGATTATCTTCTCACGATTCGGTAATAGGTTCTCGCCGTAATGCGATAGATCGCAAAATAGAACAGGGTAAACGCTAGCAGCGTTCCGCCGATGCATGTCAGCACCAGCCCCCAGTCGTAGAGCATGAAGGTCTTGAGCATCAGCGCCATGATCTTGGAGGCAAAGAGCATATGCAGCGCGGTTGCCGCCAGCGGGAGAAAGAATACCCAGAGTACCTGCGCATTGATGGTCTGCTTCACCTGATGGTCATCCATGCCCACCTTTTGCAGAATCGAGAACCGCTCCTTGTCCTCATATCCTTCCGTCACCTGCTTAAAGTAGAGAATCAGCACCGCAACCGCAAGGAAGAGCACCGCAAAGAACGCGCCAAGGAACAATAGTCCACCGTAGAAACCGTAGCCCTCCACTCTTGCGGAATAGATATCGGATACCATCGATTTCGGCGTGTCCCCAAAGGACTCGCTATAGTGATCCCGAACCGCCTGAATAAACGCGAGACAATCATCCTCGGTGCCCGAAATATCAAACCGAAAAGCATCGTCATAATAGATCAGCGTTGGAACCTCGACAAACTCGCTTTTTTCCCAGACGAAGTTATTGCGCCGGAACTCCTCGCCCTCCGGCAGCTTTGTAATGAGCTTGCTCTTATCCGCAGAGAGGGTCACTTGGTTCTCTGTGGCAAGGCGGTTGAGCGTACCGTCATATGCAATAATCTGCTCGGCTGTCGCAGTCTCAGGCACATAGACCTGCGCGTCAAACGGATACATACCACGCGTCATCTCCTCACTCCCTAGATACAGAGAAAGTGTACCGGAGACGGTCACCACCAGCATGGTAGAGAGAATGCAGATGGTCGCAAGTCCTCTCGCGTTTTGGCGCATGCGGTGGAACATGCCGGATATCGTAACAAAGTGTTCCGGCTGATAGTAGAGGCTCTTTCGCATGCGCAACATGCGCAGCACAACGATACTGCCGCAAAGGAACAGCAGGAATGTTGCGATGATGACCACAATGGCCAGTGGGAAAAAGATGCCAAGTGCAAATCCGGGGATCTCGGTTGTCCACGCGAAATAGTAAGCGCCGCCCAGGAGCAGGAATCCGAGAATCGCGAGCGGCACCAAGCCTTTTTTGTCCTTCTCGCCCTGTTTCTCGCTGGAGAGCAGAGAGATCGGATTTGCCGTATGCACGCGGATGATATTCGCCACGGAGGTAACAAGGAAGATCAGGAAAAACAGGCCGAACATCAAGCCAAACGCAATCAGCGAAATGGAGAAAGAGCTGCCTGGCGCCGCATGGATGAGCTTCATCAGCACGAGAAACAGGAGCCGCCCGAATACCAGTGCAATCACAATGCCGCAGGCAAGTCCACCGCCAATGACAAACAGATTTTCCCAGATGAGCACGCGCCCAACCTGCTGCTTATCGAGGCCGAGGATTCCATATAGCCCGAATTCCTTCTTCCTGCGCTTGATCAAAAAGTTATTGATATAGAGCATGAAGAAAAACGTGAACAGCGCATAGACGACGAGGCCGAAGGCAAAGAGCATTCGCGCCGTATCACCCGAAGGTGTATTGGTCAAGCCCTTGCTAAAGAGCAAGCCGGAGATGAGTAAGAAGACCCCGCTCATCACCGCCGTTGCAACCAGATACGGCACATAGGTGATCTTGTTTCGCCGCACATTGCTCAGCGCAAGGCGAAAATAGAAAAAGTTACGCAATGTCGCCACCACCCAATATCGACAGATTGGCCACAATGCGGTCAAAGAACGCACGGTTTGTCTCGTCCCCGCGATAGAGCTGGGAGAACAGCGCGCCATCCGAGATAAACAGTACGCGGGAGGCGTAGCTCGCCGCCATCGCGCTGTGGGTTACCATCAAAATGGTCTTGCCGATGTCGTGCAGCTCGCCAAATTGCGCGAGTAAGCTTGCGGAAGCCTTGCTGTCCAGCGCGCCGGTTGGTTCGTCCGCAAGCAATAACCGCGGATCGGTAATCACTGCACGGGCAATTGCCGCGCGCTGTTTTTCACCGCCGGACACCTCATAGGGATACTTGCTCAATAGTTGGGTAATGCCGAGCTGGCGCACGATCGGTAGCAGCCGCTCCTCCATCTCGCGCAC
>JAEWYV010000021.1 GCA_023458615.1 Bacillota bacterium | reverse complement strand
TCCGTCTTTTGTGTGGAATATCGCTGCTTAGTTTAAATCATATCGAAAGATGCAGTGCTCCCCCGTTGCGCCAATTTGGTACAACGAACTATAGCTTGGCGCAATGCGTGTCTCCAGCAGCGTGCCGCCCAAATGCTCCAATATCTTACGAGAGGCTTCGTTGTCCTTTGCACAGGTGATGATCAGATATGGCATCCGGTGTGCGCGCGCAACCACAAACATCAACCGAACCGCCTTTTGCGCATACCCGTTGCCGCGATGTTCCTCCATTATGCTATAGCCAATGTTACCCCCGTAATAGAGATTTCGCACATAGCCGAGTCGCAGATCCGCTTCTCCAACCTTTATGCCGTCATGCAGGCGCACGATGTCAAAGCGATACATCGGAACATAGCCAATCTTTTCGTTAGCATCGGCGATGGACGCGATGCGCAGGGTAATCTCCCCGTCTGTTGGCATCGGTAAATCACCATTCGGCTGGTCGTCAATGCGCGGGTCATCACCCTCGTCCCAATCTTTACAAACGTCCACCCATGCAACGGCTTTACTATAGCGGAAAAGCTCATCGTTGGTGAGTTCAATCGCGCTGTTGGCGCTGCCGCATGCGGGAAAGACGGTTGCAAATCGCTGGAGCGAAATATCTAAATACACTGGCGTCGGCTTCGGCAGCGCAAATGGACAAACACCACCAACCTCGCTCCCGGTGAGGCGCTCTACTTCGTCGTAGGCCAGCATCTTCGCCTTCGTTCCAAACTGATCCTTAAACTTCCGGTTGTCTACGCGCGCGTCGCCGGCGGCAACGACAAGCACACATCCATCGCCAAGCGCAAAGGAGAGTGTTTTTGCAATGCGTGCCGGGCGAACGCAGAGTGTTTCTGCCGCCAACTCGACCGTTGCGGTGCTTGTTTCAAATTCCCATACGCGTTGTTCCATCCCCAGTATATGAAAATAATTCCTGACCCGTTCGATTGACATGATTCTTGCCTGTCCTTTTTGATTCATTCTGTTTCATGCGGGTTAAAACCGCAAAAAAACAATCGGCGTTTCGTCTATCTTAAAGACATCCACGCCGATTTGCAAGTGCTCTGCTCGTTTTTTATGACTGTTTTTCCTTCAATAAACCCTGCTGCTTGAGCAGTTCGTAGAACGTAAAATACTTCCGCCCGCAATAGGGGGTCTTTGCCGCGCGGAGCTCATAGGACTGACCGTCGACAGAGAACATCATCTTGTAGGTACCCATCAAGCCCATACTGCTGATGCTGGCAAGCGGAAAACAATGTCCGCCAACGCTTAATGCTTGCTTTGTGATGGAAAGCGTTCCAATTTCCAGCACGCTGTCCTTGTGCTTTTTCCCTACGCCGATGAGCTTGACATCCGCGTCAGAATAGGCAATCTCGTCATCCTGTAGAGAACCGGCATATTCTACGATGCGCTTATCCTGCCAGAAATCCCAATCGCGAACGGTTTCAAACGGCGGCTCCGGGTCCTCTGCCTCCACCTTTTCAAAAAATCCGGTTTCGGTGAAACGTACTCGTAACCCACACGTACAGGAGAAAATATCCTTCTCGCTTTTCAGTGTACCGGTTTTTCCGCAACGGGGACAAAAATACAGCGCGTTTTCCAGCCCTTTGGCAAGGTCTTTTCCCTTATAGCGATAGGGCATCGTCCGCTGGCGATCAAACGCGTCCTCCATGATGTCCTCGCGGATGCGGTCATTCACCTCTTCCGGCGTCATCTGCTTGAGCTGCTCGGGCGAGTAAACATTGACCACATACCCGCGCATATGCCCCTTTCGCGTCCCGTGACTCCAGCGCGGTGTGGTAAGATATCCGCCCTCGATGCGATAGGTCACGAGCGAAGCGCCCGTCGCCTTAGCGAGTTTCCCAGTTGCGGGAAAAATCGGGCCGGTCACGCCGTTATAGGAGCGGTTCCCTTCCGCAAACAGGAATACATTTGCGTTTTTCTTGATCGAGCGAATGATGCTCAGCGCCGCTGTCGCGTCCGTCATCCCTTTTACACGCGCAATTGGCGCGAATAAATAGGTGAGCAACCACGAAAGAAAGCCCTTGCGGAAGATATGCTCGCTTGCAACAAAATACATATGATCCGGAAAGCTCATCGCCACCAGTGCGGGGTCGAGATCCCCGTTGTGATTCGCGGTGATGAGAAACGGGCCTTTGCCCAGCTTTGCCTTCTCCGGATGAAATCCATAAATGTTTTGAATGATTCCGCCGAGCGTCGCCTTGCAGAATCGATAGACCGCTCTGTGTCGCCGCATTGCCTGTTCCATATCATCACCTGCTTTCGTCTGTTTGTTCTTTTATTATACCGCAGGCGGTTTTTCCTCACAAGTCAACAACGCTTAACACTGGGTTTCCCTTTGCTTTACAATTCCGATACAGGGTTTGTCTCCATCTCTACGGGCTTTTGTTTGCCATCGTTGAGCTGCGCAGTGATTGCCTTGACCCGTTCCGGGTCAAACTTGACCACCTCGCGGTCATAGGTCACAAACCCGTTTGTCTCCTGCTCCACATCGCTGAGCTGCGTATACACCGCTGCGGAAAGGCCCTTCTGCTTTGCGGGAATCACCTCGTGCAGATAAAGTTTTTCGAAATTACTCATCAGCGATTCCGCCGTGCTATAGCGCCTATAGCCAAACTCCTTTTGCGAGAAGCTGTGCTCCGCGATGTGCTGGCTGTATCCGCCAAACTCGCTGAGCACTACCGCGCGCCCAATCGAATCCTTTGCAAAACGATACGGCTTATAGTACACATGCAGGCTCTTAACGTCTCCGCCCTTCTGGTCGTGCCAGCCGCTCGCGTGGTCAATCGTCCGCGTTTCGTCCAGCGCGCGGATGGCCTCCACGGCCTTGTTCGCGTCAAACTGCCCCCAGCCTTCGTTGAAGGGAACCCACATCGCAATGCATGGTGTGTTATAGAGGAGGTTGACGGTCTCGCTCAATTCACGCTGATAAGCCTCCCGCCCGCGCACTTCTTCCCTGGCAAAATAGGCATAGTCACTGTCCAGGTGCGCGTTACCGAAGACCAATGGCAGCGATATTGCCGCCTTGCCGTAGATCCCGCCGCCGTTTACCATATCCTGCCAAACCAGCATACCGAGCCTGTCGCAGTGGTAATACCAGCGCATCGGTTCAATCTTGATGTGTTTTCGGAGCATGTTAAAGCCCATCGACTTCATCAGTTCGATGTCATAGATCATCGCTTCATCGCTCGGTGCGGTGTAGAGCCCGTCCGGCCAATATCCCTGATCCAGTACGCCGTTGTGAAAATATGGCGCATTGTTTAAGAATAAGCGCGGCACACCCTGTGCGTCCTGCTCCATGGAGAACTTCCGCATCGCAAAATAGCTCTCGACCCGATCCCGCTCAAACTGGAATGCAATATTATACAGCTTTGGTTCTTCTGGACTCCAAGGTGCGAAATCCGGCATGGATAAACGCTGCGGAACACCGCTGAGCAGCGCTGTTTCCGTGCCAAGCAGTTCCACAGTAATTGTTCCGCCGCAGTTGGTCCAGACGATCACCTCGATCTCCGCGCTGTCAAACTGTGGTGTTAAGCGGATGCTCTCAATCCGTCGCTTTGGCGCGCGTTCGATCCAAACCGTCTGCCAGATACCGCTCTGCGGGGTATACCAGATGCCGCCAGGCTGGCTGCTCTGTTTCCCGCGGGACCAGCAGGCTGTGTCCGTTTCATCCCGCACTTTCACGATGATCTCATTGGGAATCCCGGGGATGAACGCCTCGCTCAATAGGGCGGAAAACGGCAGATAGCCGCCCGCGTGATGCAGCAGTGTCATGCCATTGAGCCGCACCTCGGCAAACTGATCCGCCGCGCCAATATGCAGAATCAAATCCTCCGTGTTCGGATCATACCCTAACGGTGCTTCCACAATGCGGCGATACCAAATGCACTCATTGGGTTTGAGAGTATAGCCCACACCGGAGAGCTCGCTCTCCGGCGAAAATGGAACCAAAATCGTGCCGTCAAAGCGGTCCGGCGGTATCTGTGCACTGGATGCGGTAATCGCATAATCCCAAGCGCCGTTTAGAATGGTGCAGTTATTTCTGCGAAACTGCGGACGCGGATACTCCGGCAATATGCTGCTGCGATCCAGTTCTTTGCCCCATTTTGTCTGCATAGTCAGTCCTCCAGGTCTCTAGGATATCCTTCCGGAATACTCAGCGCGCAGGGAGCTCCTCCGCCTGAATGCTGGATTTATCAATCTGAATGACCGCGTAGCACTTTCCATCCAGCATATGAATGCGATCGGAAACTGCTTTGCGGACGGCTTCATCCGTCATGGAAAAATCAAACGGAACCACAACATCGAATACCAGGTTGGTATGGGTTGGTCCCGCAACCACACGAAAATCATGCAGGCTCAGCCGCTCATCCAGATCGTGTAAAATCGACTTGGTCTCGTGACGGAGGCGATTTGTATCCTCGTTGTTGGTCTCAACCGGATCCATGTGGATCACGGCCTCGCATCCGCATTCGTCCCGCAGCAGTTTTTCAAGGTTGTCCACCGCGTCGTGCAGGCGAATCATGTCCCCATCCGCCGGAACCTCCGCATGCAGGGACACCATAACGCGTCCGGGGCCATAGTCGTGCACTACGAGGTCATGTACGCCGATGATTCCGTCGTGTTCCAGAACAATGCGCTCAATGTGCTGCACAAACTCACGCGTGGGCGGCTGCCCCAGCAGAGGACTGATGGTCTCCTTCGCCGCGCGAACGCCCGTATAGAGAATAAACAGTGCAACAGCAAGACCTGCATAGCCGTCGATGCTCCATCCTGTCCATTTTGTGATAAACATGGAGATCAGTACAACGGAGGTCGCTGCCACATCGGAAAAACTATCCATCGCGGTAGCGCGCATGGCCGCCGAATTGATCTTGTGTCCAATCCCGCGATTATAAAAAAACATGTAGAGCTTGGTGAGTATGGAGCAAACCAATACACCAACCGCCCAGTAAGAAAACGTCACAGTCTCGGGTGTGATGATCTTTTCCACAGAGGTTTTGGCAAGCTCAAAGCCCATCAGCAGAATCGCCATTGAGACAAAGAGCCCGGCAATGTATTCAAATCTGCCATGTCCGAAGGGATGCTCCTTATCCGCCTTAGCATCCGAGAGTCGAAACCCAACCAGCGTGACGATCGAACTGCCCGCATCCGATAGGTTGTTAAAGGCATCGGCGGTGATGCCGATGCTGCCGGTCAATGTCCCGGTTAAAATCTTGCCGATAAAAAGCAAAATATTAAACCCGATACCAACCGCGCCGCAGAGCATGCCATATCGAAGTCTTACCGTAGGCGATGTATAGTTTTTATAGTCATGGATCCATAGACGAGATAGGAGCGTAATCATGTTTGCCTCCGTGCACGCTCTCAAGCCGTTTAGGCCTTCAAGAAAACTTATTTCTAAAAGTTCAGAAATGCGACGGCATACTGTTTCATATGCCGCCGCATTTGCTGTTCGTCTTTGCAAATAAACAGGATGTGACCGTCTTTATTCGGTTACAATCTCCGAGTCCGCATTCTTCTTGACGCTCTCGATGCCGCCGATTGCGGATGCTTTTGCCGAATACCCCTCTGAAGCGAGGATCGGCTCGCCGTTCTTTGCGCGCAGGCGGAAGCGGAACTCACCTGCTTTGTCCTTATAGAGCTCAAACACCGGATTCGTCATGTTCTTCCAGCCCTCTACGGTCTGGTCTTCGGTTCCGGCGACGGGCGCATTCTTCTTTACGCTCTCGATGCCGTTCTTTGCTGCGGCTTCGGAGGAATATACTTCCGACTTGCCAATCGGCTCACCGTTGGCTGCCTTGAGTACGAAATACGGTCCAGTTTTGCCTTGTTTAATGACATATTTACCCATTGATATCAGCCTCCGTTTTCTTGTTACAATACCATTTTTATGGTTGAATTGCAAGCAAACGCAGTCGAATCGAGAATGATATCCAGATTGTTCACAATCCTGTTCCGGTTTTTCTGGTCATGAATCATGCGCCCCCTCTGCATTGTGCTTTCTGAGTCGGATAGCATTCGGCTTCATCAGCATAAAATGTACTTGTAACTACATTTTTGAACAATTTTTGAACAAAATTGCAAAAAGTCTACGCTGTATGGTAGAATTCTCTTGCCTTTTCCCGTTTGTTTCGCTATGATGGCGATATGGCGCACAGTCAAAGTACGTGTTGACCCGCGGGGCGCATCATACTTTCGGGGTGATCTTTATGACAATGACGGAAAAACTCGACATTCTCATGACTGAACGGGGGATCAATAAATCCCAGCTTTCCCGTCTATCCGGAATTCCGTATATGACTATCGTTAACTTCTACGAAAAGGGCACGGAGAATATCAAGCGTTCCACGCTGATCAAGCTCTCGCGCTTTTTTGAGGTTACGGTGGACTACTTGATCATCGACGAGGAAACGCGCCGCGCCTACCCCAGCATATCGCCAAAATCCGGTCAGGTGACCGCGTTGCCAACCTCCATGGTCAAGCCGCGCATCTATCGCGTTGTCAAGGGGGTTCCGTTGCTGGATGAGCAGAACATCGCCTGTTATGACGAGGTGCCGCAGAGTATCCGTTGCGACTTTACCATGCGCGTCGTAGGCGACAGTATGAAGAAACTCAATATCAACGATGGGGACATCGTCTACGCAACCATGATGGAGGATGTGCGCAGCCACGAGGTTGCAGTCGTGGTGCTCGAAGGGGCTCTCGCCCTCCGTCGCGTCTACAAAAATGAGAACCAAATCGTGCTCATGGCGGAAAACCCCGCCTATGCACCGGTCGTCATGCGCGCCGGGTCCAATGTTCAAATTCTGGGTAAAGCAGTCGCCTATCTCAATCCCAACGCAACCGAAGGTCCATTTTAATCATTGCATTCCATCCACATAGAGTAAAAGCCCGATTGATTCGGGCTTTTTGAATGTTTTACGCTCGATTTCTTTCTATACTGTTGCCGTGATCCGTTTTTTGGTATTGATCCCTCGCACGAGCAGAAATGCGAGGAACGCAAACTCCGCAACCGTCCCAGGCAAAAGCAGGAGGTTTGCTATGGTCGCATTACCAAGCAAAAAATGTGCCGCAACCGAGAGTAGTCCGCAAATCGCCTCAACCACAAAGAGAATGCCAAACGCCCTTGGAATGAATCCAGAGCGGCAGATGAGAATTCCAAGCGGTAGCACCCAAAGCGCGAAGAATACCTGACCTACCATATATCCGTTGTTATAAGCGGCAAAGCTGAACTGCGTGAGTTCGCCGATCTGTGCTGCGCTGAAAGCGCCGGTTTGCGCGCTGGTGTAGATCAGCGGCATATACTCATTGAGTACATTCACCATCAAAATTACGCATCCGGCCGCCGCAAAGAGTACCATTGCCTTTGCCTGCCCTTCATCTACTGTGTGCAGCAGGCTATAGAGCGCCATTGCGGTTAGAAGATAGCTCAGCGACATGATGATGTCGCTCAGAATGCCTGCACGATAGAGAAGCGGATTGGCGAGTATGCGAGCGGTGGTTCCCGCAGCATCATCGGTGAAGATCCTCTGCCGGAAAAAGAGCTCGGCAAATAAACCGGAGAGCACCATCAGCAGGAAAAGTAGCCCTGCAATACGTGCTGTTTTTTTGTTTTGAAGCATACAATTACCTTCTTTCTCAATTCTTAAATTTGTGTCCGATCTGCCATTCAGGGCAATGGAGTCACGAAAAGTCTCTCCTGCAAACAACACCTATTCTCGGCTTATGATGCCGCGATTTGCCAGTTTTTTGCACGAAAAACGATCCAAATGAGGCAAATAACCTCCGCAAGGGCAAAAAAAATATAGTGGGGCGTTACGGAGCCGCCCGCAGTGACATACAACGCTGTTATTCCCGCCGCGATCCATTGCAGATTTCGGTTCGCCCCGCGTCGTAGCACACGTGAGAGAATGATCATCGCAACCGGTAGTTCATGTACAATAGCAAAGGCGAGCATCATCCACGGAGTCACCGCAATCGGGGGTTCGCCTGCTGCACCGAGCATGAAGGAAAAGATGTCTGCCGAGAGAATGTTGATGAGCACCACCACCCAGAGCGTGGATAGCTCGGCTTTGATCTGCCCCGCTGAAGCAGGGGATGTGGTTGTCTCCATTTCGAATCTACCCTCTTTCTTCAATTCATATTAAACTAATTCAATTCTCTCTAATCCTAGTGGTTTAAGGTTTCTTCTCAGTATCTGCATTCATTGTGGCTTGTTTTGCGATTCCGAATACCTCCGTAATCGGCACCCCGAATGCCTCCGCTATACGAAACGCCAACTCCAGCGACGGGGAATATTTTCCCGCCTCAACAGCGATGATGGTCTGTCGAGACACTCCTGTGCGCTCCGCGAGCTCCTGTTGCGTCATTTCGCCTGCAAAAAAGCGAAGTGTTCGAATATTGTTGGTGATCTCCAGTTTATCCGCCATATTTATCCTCTCTTTCGTGCTTATCATTCTTTCTTATTTTTGATGGATTATACGCCCTTACGATAATAGCGTATCTGAACCAAACCCTCAACGATGCTGCCAATACCGCTGGAGAAGAACAGGATGTTCAGCATCACCACAGCGGAAGCACCTAGCACTAACGCGATCAACCCTGCAAGAAAACCAACCCCGACAAACGAATGCCCGATCTTGTTGGCCTTTAGCTCAATGAGCTTGCCCATTTCATCCTCCACCATTTCCTGCTCAATGGACTTCTCAATCTCCTTGTCGTCGCAGGTTTCATCCTTCAGCTTTTGCTTCACCGCCATCCCGACCGAGAGCGCAATATGAAAGATGATTTGAATGATGATGAGCGCGACGATACCGATTCCGATAAAGATCAGCATCGTCTTTGCCCAAAATACAAGGTTGTCGAGGTTCGCCATGCCCGCCTTCCCAAATGCATAGATGCTATAGGCCGCGAGCAGTAACACACCGGATATCACCGATAGTATGGTTCTTTTCTCTTGATATGACATGGTCTTTTTCTCCTTTGATGTAATGTATTCTTTACACCATGTAAATTACACCGTTCTTTACATGATGTCAAGTATTTCTTACACCGTGTCAAAAATATATTCCTCCTGCAGGAGAAGTCCTCCTCTACAAGGGCAATAAAAGCGTCAAACTCACACATGAGAGCAAAAAACAGCACCCCTTTTCAGAGGTGCTCTAGAAGGACTGTTCTTGCGATTAACTGATTTTCAGGCAGACGATCTGCGGTCCTTTTCCGCTGCCGCCCTTGCCGCGCGTGCCGACAACGAGCATGTTGTTAAACACCGCCGGGGTGGAGTCAATACGGCTGCCGAGATCCACACTGTTGAGTTGGATGCCGCTAGAGGCGTCGTAAAACGTCACATAGCCACCCCTGTCGCACTGAATCAAATAGCCCTTCCCCTGCGCGTCATAAACCACAACCGGACTGGCCCAGTAGTCGTTCGTCTGCTCAATCGACCAGGCGATGCTTCCCGTGGCTTTGTCGTAGGCGACGATGCGCCCGCCAATGGTATAGCTGCCGTTGGCGTCGGGTTGCGGAAGCACTTCGGTTTGCTGTTGCTGCTCCAGTGCTTCGTCGTTGGTCTCGCCCTCCGCCTGTTCTTCGGGGTCAATCGTCGGGGTCGGTTCCGTTGCGGATGCTCCGTTGGACTGTGCCGCGAGACTGAAGGAATAGATCACAAGATTGCTGATCTGTCCGCGTCCAACATGCGGGGTTGCGACGATACCGCCGCTCGCGCTAGCATCTCCTGTTGAGCAGATCCAGCGCTTTTCCCAGATAATTGCTCCGGTGAGTCCATTGATCTTTCGCTGGTAACTGTAACCGAAACCATCTGGCAGATCACTGCCCTTGGTGCGCACCTGAGACCCGGTATACAGATAAATCGTATTGTCGTCGTAGTTTTCTTCCACCACAACGGAGGAGTCGCTCTCGTCTGTTACATCCACCACGTATTTAATCGCCATGGTGTTGACGTCTACACAGATTAATCGCCCGCCGTTGTCGGTAAAGAAGGCATAGTTACGAAACGCGGAGACCGAGCTCTCAATGCCATACCAACGCGACCCCGGTGTGTCGCTCTTGGAATATCCTGCGCCTTCATAGCGGCTTTTGATCAGGCCGTCCGGCTTGATGGATACCGTGCCCGCCGATGCGTCGAACTGCGCGTTGAGCTTAACGGTATAGAAAATCCCGTTTTCGCCGCCGTAGATCAGCGTATCATTCGTTACCATCGGGCTGCCGTCATATGCCTGCCATGTACGTCTGGCAAACCAGTCAAATCCACCGAACTGGCCAATCTGCTCGCCGCTGATAAGCGAATACACGCGCACGTAAGAAGCATTGTTCTTCTGTTCGTTTTCCACGGGTATGCTCTGCCCAACATAGAGCAGCGGATAGCCGCGCGGGTCGAGACAGGAAGTCCCCTTTTGGATGATGCCTGTGTTGATCGGGTCCCGGGTTGCGGTGCCCGTTGCAAGATCGAAAAAGTAGATGTTGCCGTCCATCGTCGGGTAGATGACTTCCGTAAGCGGGGTTCCTGCGTCCTTAAAGCTCTGCTTTACGTTCATGACCGCAACGGTCTCCACAGGCCATTCCACGATGAGCGGCTGCCCGGTCCAGCCGGTTCCGCTCCAGTTTCCGAGTGCGCCTATGGTCTTCGTCCAACTCTCGCGCAAGCGCTTATCCGTGATGGTGACGGTTCCATATGCAAATGTGTTGCGATAATTATTTCCGCCAAAGGTGGTAATGCCCGGCAGAGTGCTGTATTCATTATCGCGCGGAAAGCTGATGGCCTCGCTTCTGGAAAAACTGGAAGCATCGTCTCCATCCACCTTGATGGCGTTCGTGATCCCATAGGTAGAGGGGTTTGCGCTGTCTGCCCGCGTAATGGTCACATCATCCGGCAGGGCGGGCTTCGGCGTTGCCGTTGGCGCAGCAGAAGCGGTCGGAACCGGGGTAGCCGTGAGCAGTTCTTCCTTGTCCTTTTTCACCTTCTGCACCAGTAGCAGGGCAATGATTATGGTGCCAAGCACCGCAACCAGGATGAGAAAGAATCTCGGCTGCATGCGAATGCGTCTTCTTTTCTTTTTTCTTGCCATCGTTCTCCCTCCGTTTCATTTTGTCGCGTCCGATGGGCATCAGCTAATCTTGACACCCCAAATCTTCATGCCGCGTGTGCCGAAAACAATCGTGTTGCCGTAAACCGCAGGAGAAGCCTCAATGTTCTTTTCCGCGTCAAAGGTGCTTAGCAGCGTTCCTGTCTTTCCATCCAGCAGAAATACCTTGCCGCCCGTATCGCTGCCTTCGCAGACTACAATATAAGCGTTTCCGTTTTCATCGTATACTGCAACAGGGGAGCTCCAGGTATATTTCTCCATCACATAAGTCCAGCGCACCGCGCCCGTCGCCTTATCCAGCGCAAGCAGCACACCGTCGTCCTTGTTCGGCGTTCTGGAGAACGGAATGATTACAAGGTCGGAGATGCTCTTCTGCCCCAGTAGCGCCGTTGCCTGCACACCGCCGGAGACATGATCCTTTGTATTCACGTTCTCGCCGTGCTTCCAGATGACCTCACCCGTGATTGCGTTGACCTTGTAGAAGTTCACGGTTCCCTTCATATCTGCATCCGCCGTAAAGTGCAGCGATGCGCCAATATAGATGTACGCCGTGCGGTTGGCAAAGTCTGTCTCTAGAACAGGCGATCCATTCGTGTCGTCCTGAATGTCCTGCGCCCAAACCATGGACATGGTGTTGAGGTTGATACATTGCAAAAATCCGTCATTGGTGCCTAGATACCCAAACTCGCCGAGTGTTGCGATGCTGGTTTCATAACCGAGCCAATATTTGTTGTCCGACGTATTGTTGCTGTTGGGATAGGTCGAGCGAGTGCCGACATATCGCATCTTTACAACATCGCTCGGGTTCATCGTGAGCTGTCCTGTCGTTTCGTCAAACGTGGTGTTGAGCTTAATCGTATAGAGAATGCCGTTTTCGCCAGGATAGATCAGCGTATCGGTCTCCGCGTCAACAAGCGGCGCGCTGTCGTAAGCATGCCAGTCACGCAGGGCAAACTCATCATTCTGTTTACCGAATTCGTAGAGCCGCGTAAAGTCGATCAACGAATACGCCATTGCGCGGGACTTCATTTCATCCGATGTATACATGTCACCCGACCCAAGATAGAGAATCGGATAGCCACGCGGGTCAAGTGAACCGGCACCTTTGAACGGCATGCCGATGTGCAGCTTGTCACGCGTCGGCTCGCCCGTCTCCAGATCGAGGAAGTATACGTTGCCATCCATGGTTGCAAGGATGACCTCGACCAGACCGGCCTTTTGTTTGGCCCAGTCGTACATGTTCATAAACTGCTTGATATTTTCCGGCCATTGCACGATCAACGGCTGTCCAACCCATCCGCTGCCCGTCCAGGTGTTGGTCGATTCGCCGCCAATATCACTGCGCGGCAGTTCACCCGTATCAATCGACCATGCTTTGGAGAGCTTTTTGCTGCTGACCGTTGCCGTGCCATATACCGCGCTGTCGCGGTGGTTGTTCCCGCGGAACGTGACAATGCCCGTCACATTGCTATAGGGCACATCGGGCAGAAATTCAATCGGATCGACGCGCTGATAGCTGTCAACCTTCGTCCCGTTTTCCTCCACCGCTGTGGTCAGCCCGTAGACACTCGGCTGCGTACTGTCCACCGCGTGCGGAATATCGTAAGGAGGCGTTGGCGATGGTGTTGGCGTCGGTGAGGGCGACGGCGTGGGTGACGGGGTTGGCGTTTTAAAAATCTCTGCAAACAGCCCCGGTTTCTGGCTTGTCTCCGCGCTCTGCGGCGCGGCGTTGTTGGAGGCGTTTAGCGCTTTGATGCCAACGATGACCAGCGCGATGGAAACCA
>JAEWYV010000020.1 GCA_023458615.1 Bacillota bacterium | reverse complement strand
TGGATTAAACGTTGAATGTTTTCAATATGCCGAACAAACACAATTATGGTCAAAAGCCCTGCCAAAATAATCAACGGAAGATCATGCAGGCGAAAGATTAACGTTGCGATAAAAAAGATTAACATTGTGGCAAGCGACATAATGGACATCTTTTTGTTCAGTAGCAAGATAATACCGCCAACGGCAAGCGCAATTGCCGCGCCAAGCGGGAAGGTAAATATTGCAATGCTGTAGGACGATGCAACGCCCTTTCCCCCGCGGAATCCCGCAAACATCGGCCAGCAATGCCCAACGACGACGAAGAATCCTGCGATATAACCGCCGATTTCGCCGCAAACGAGCTGTCCCAGTAAGACGCCAAGAAACGCCTTGGTAAAATCCCCTGCAAATGTGATAGCTCCGGGGCCATAGCCAAACACGCGCACCATATTGGTACTGCCAGCGTTGCCACTGCCGTGGTTGCGTACGTCGTCATGATAGTAAGCGCGACTGACAATGATTGCCGTTTGTATATTGCCTAGTAAATAACCGATTGCGATGCAGGAAAGCGCGGTCCAAACGCCGAGCGGAAATAGTCCGGTAAAAAAGGTCATGCCTCAGACTCCTTTTTCTTGCTGCGGAAGAAAATCCGGATTGGAGTCCCCTCGAAGCCAAATGTTTTGCGGAAGAAATTCTCCAAATAGCGCTCATAGGAGAAATGGACAATCTCCGTATCATTTACAAAGATAATAAACGTCGGCGGCTGCACAGAGACCTGTGTAGCATAATAAATCTTCAACGTGCGCCCGTTGCTGCTCGGCGGGTCATTCATCATAACCGCCTCGCTCACCGTGTCATTGAGCTGGCCTGTTGTGATTCGACGGCGGCTCTGCTCATAGGCACTATCCACCAGTTCGAGAACCTTGTTCACGCGCTGTCCGGTCTTTGCCGAGATAAACAGCATCGGAACATAGCTCATAAAAGTCAAATCTGCAGCAAGCGCTTTTTGGAAGGTATTCATCGTATGGGTGTCTTTTTCAATCAGATCCCACTTGTTCACAATGAGCACGCTCGCCTTGCCCTCCTCATGGGCATATCCCGCAATGCGGACATCCTGCTCGCTTAGCCCCTGGCTTGCGTCGCAGACGATGATCACCACATCCGCCCTTCGAATAGCGGAGAGCGAACGGATAACGCTGTAGCGCTCGATGGACTCATCCTCAACGCTGCGCTTTCTACGGATGCCTGCGGTGTCCACAAGCGTATATTCCCGCCCGTTTTTTGTAAATGGTGTATCGATGGAATCCCGGGTGGTGCCGGGAATGTCGCTCACAATCGAACGTTCCTCACCCAATAGCGCGTTGACCAGACTGGACTTACCCACGTTGGGTTTTCCAACCACAGCGATGTTGATGCGATCGGTCTCCTCGGACTGAAGGTCCTTTGGAAAGTCCTTTACAACCGCGTCAAGCAAATCACCAAGGCCAAGTCCCTGCGATGCGGAGATCGTATAGGGATCACCCAACCCCAGCGAGTAGAACTCATACATCGCCTCTTCAAATTTCGGCGCGTCTACCTTATTCACCGCAAGAACCACGGGTTTATTGGAGCGGCGGAGAATATCCGCAACATCCATATCCGCGCTAGTCATGCCCTCTCTGCCATCCACGAGAAAGACAATGACATCGGCAGTCTCAATTGCCAGCTCCGCCTGGCGGCGCATCTGCTGGGCAATGATATCCTCGCTCGCTGGCTCAATGCCGCCTGTGTCGATCAGCGTAAAGGCATAGTTCAGCCACTCCGCATCCTGATAGATGCGGTCTCTGGTGACGCCCGGCGTATCTTCTACAATTGCGACGCGCCGCCCGATGAGGCGGTTAAAGAGCGTGGATTTTCCAACGTTCGGTCGTCCGACAATCGCTACCAATGGTTTATTCATGTTCTCTCCTGATGCCTTCTTCAGGCCGTATTTCTATCGTTATTCGCAAAGATCCATTATTCTGAGAATAGGATCTCGATCAAATCTTCCCCCGAAGCGACGGGCAGGATGCGCGTATGAAGCGTGTTTTCCGCCTCTGCAAGCGAAACACCGTCGAGAAAGAGCGCCTCATCCGCTTTGAGCATGGCACGGGGAATCAGCAGGGCGCGACCAAAATCCTTCCCCTTGAGCTGGTCAATCAGGTCCCCGCCGGTCACAAGACCGCCCACCGTCACACTCTCACCGAAAAACCGATTTTGGATGGCGTGTGTGTCAATCTGAATACCATACGGCAGCAGTTGTTTGTAGGATTCACGGAAGAACGGCTCGGCGGAAACACCGCCTGCCATCAAGAAACGCTTGTTCCCCTTCAGCGGTTTTCTTTCCTCCAGCGCATCCAGCATGTCCCTTTCAAAAAGTCGCAATAGGCCGACGCCGTTTTCTATCTGCACAAAGCCTTCATAGCTGTCGTATTCCGGCAGCGTTCTGCCGGACATTGTGAACCACTCATCCGCAAGGAACACGAATCGAGTGCCGATTTGCGACAATAGCTCCTGTTGAAGTGGCTCCATTTCATCAATCAGCGCCGTCGCTTCATCCGGTGTAAAGGTTCTAAGAGGCGTCAGCCCCTCACGATGCTTCGTCAACCCGACGGGCACAACCGC
>JAEWYV010000019.1 GCA_023458615.1 Bacillota bacterium | reverse complement strand
CCTGCGAACAGCACAAACGGCAGAGCGGGAAGCGTTCGTTTTAGGATTGCGCCAATCGGCAGTTCTCCTATTGCAATCAGCAACGCAGGATAAAAGAAATAGACCGTTAACCCCGCAATATCGTATCGCCCGGAGGAGATCACGCAGACAATGAACACCAACGCAACCATGAGTTTTGCCATCGGGTGCAGCGCATGAACGCCGGAACGCCGATTCGCCAGCTCATCCAGCGCGAAGAATGCGTCTAGGGTGTTGGATATCTTCTGCATGGCGCTCCTGTACCGGTTTCGGCTTTTCCGGGTATTTCCTGGTGCAATCGGTGATCCTTTTTACGCTATCTTTATTTCGTCGCGGCGTCGGATGTGCGGTGTTTCTTCTTTCCGCGAGAGATGGCAAATGCCGTTCCCGCGGCAAGCGCAAGCACAATGCCGCCGCCAATCAATCCCGCCCCGGAGGTGGATGCCGCTTCGGAGGCAGCCCCCGTGGAATAATCCGGCATAATGGCAGTCTTATTCTGAATCCACTCGGATATCGCGTACGCTGGCCCGCTGGCCTGCAGTTCCTCTGCGCCTGTCACCTTACCGATAGACCACTCCAGCCCGTCCGGGTTGGCAGAAGCAAAGATGGAGAGCCCGCCCGCGATGAGAATCGCGGCGATCAGCAAGCCGATTACAACCGTTTTGACGGAAACGGTTCGATCCAGGCGCTTTTGATCCTGCACGCTTTCCAGCAGTTCTGGGCGCGCCTGATGAACAAAGATGAGAATCGCGCCCGTCGCAAGCCCCTCAACCAAGCCGATAGCAAGATGTATCGGCTGCATCAGCAACACGAAGCTGGTAAACGGCAGCGCGGTGATACCGGACGCGAGCGTCTCCAGCACAACAGAAAATGCGCCGAGCTGGAGACCCACCACGACACTCAGCACGGAGGCCAGCATAAGCCTCGGCTTGGTGACGCCCTTTTTCAGGATCGGCTTAAAGATCAGCGGATACGTCACGAGGCACGCAAGCACACCCATATTGAAGACATTGCATCCAAGCGCCAGCAATCCCCCGTCTGCAAAAAATAAACATTGAATCAGCAGCACCGCCGTGATGGAGATCATCCCCGGGTAGGCACCAAGCAGCGCCGCGAGCAGGATTCCCCCGCCGATATGCCCGCTGCTTCCCGTGCCGGGAATGGTAAAGTTGATCATCTGCGCGGCAAAGACGAACGCGCTCATCACGCCCATTACCGGGACTGTCTTATCTTCCAAGACGTTATCGCGCTTGGTTTTAATCACGGAATAGGCAAGCGCCGCACCGCTGACGGCAAGCATACTGACCCCCACTGCAGGAGAGACGAGCGCATCGGACATATGCATGGAATCTGGTTCCCTTTCGAGCTGAATTTTTGAGTATTATAACACATTCCATCCTCACGTTGTTCACAAACCTATCGCTTAGTGTTGTCTATCTCTTTTTCTGTGAAATAAAAATTTCTGTCAAAATCTTCTGCTACAGAATGGCCTGCTTCATGCGCCGCACATATGTACCGACGTCCGCAATGCAGTCTCTTCCCCCTTCGCCAACCATGCGCACAATTGCGGAGCCGACGATCACCCCGTCGGCAAGCTTCGCCATCTCCCGCGCCTGCTCCGGGGTCGAGATGCCAAATCCAATGGCGCAAGGGATATTCGGATTCGCCTCCCGCACAAGCCGCACCATAGCCGAAAGATCGGTGCTGATGCTACTGCGCTCGCCGGTGACGCCAAGCGACGAGACGCAATAGACGAATCCCTCCGCATCTGCAGCGATCATTTTGATTCGCTCCTGCGAAGTTGGAGCAATGAGGCTGATGAAGTCGATTCCCATTCTCTTGCAAGCAGGCGCAAATTCCGCCTTCTCTTCAAATGGTACATCCGGCAGAATCAGTCCGTTTAGTCCCGACTCGGCAGCATTTCTCAGAAACCGTTCAGTTCCGTAGGAAAACACAACATTTGCATACGTCATAAACGCCAGCGGAACGGAGATGTCCTTCCGCAGTTCCCGCACGAGTGCAAAGATTTGATCCGTCGTCACCCCGTTGCGTAGCGCGCGCGCGTTTGCCGATTGAATCACGGGCCCCTCCGCCGTTGGGTCGGAAAACGGAATGCCAAGCTCAATGATGTCTGCGCCCGCCGTTACTATTTCGCGCACAAGCCGCGCGGTTGTCTCCAGATCCGGGTCTCCGCAGGTGACAAACGCGATAAACGCCTTGCCGTTTTGAAACGCCTGTTGAATCTTACTCATGGATATCCTGCCCCCTATAGCGCGCAATCGCCGCGCAGTCCTTGTCCCCGCGCCCGGAGAGGTTGATCACTAGGATTTGATCCTTCCCCATCGCGGGCGCAATCTTCATTGCGTGCGCCACCGCATGCGCAGATTCAACCGCGGGAATAATCCCTTCCGTGCGGCTGAGAAATTCAAATGCCGCAACCGCCTCGTCGTCCGTGACCGCAACATATTCCGCGCGGTGCGTGTCATGCAACTGCGCGTGTTCCGGCCCGATGCCGGGATAATCCAGCCCCGCGGAGATGGAATAAACCGGAGCAATCTGCCCGTATTCATCCTGACAAAAATACGACTTCATGCCGTGAAAGATGCCGACACGCCCCGTGCTGATCGTCGCGGCGGTTTCTGCGGTATCAATTCCACGCCCCGCCGCCTCGCAGCCGATGAGCCGCACCGACGGGTCGCCAATAAAATGATAGAACGCGCCCATGGAGTTGCTCCCGCCGCCGACGCAGGCCAGCACCGCATCCGGCAATCGCCTCTCTTTTTCGAGCATCTGCGCCTTAATCTCTTTGGAGATAACCGACTGAAAATCGCGCACTATGCCCGGAAACGGATGGGGACCCATGGTTGAGCCAAGGCAAAAGTGCGTGTCGTCAATGCGGTTCGTCCATTCGCGCATGGCTTCAGATACCGCATCCTTCAACGTTGCAGTCCCGCTCTCAACGGGGATTACGGTTGCGCCGAGCAGTTCCATGCGATAGACGTTCAGCGCCTGCCGTATGGTGTCCTCCTTGCCCATATAGATCACGCATTCCATGCCCATCAACGCAGCGGCGGTCGCGGTAGCGACCCCATGCTGTCCCGCTCCCGTTTCGGCGATCAGGCGCGTTTTGCCCATGCGCTTGGCGAGCAGTGCCTGACCCAACACATTGTTGATCTTGTGCGAGCCGGTGTGGTTGAGATCCTCGCGTTTGAGATAGATCTTTGCGCCGTTGAGCGCGCGGGTCAGTTTCTCCGCATAATACAGCCTGCTCGGTCGCCCGGCATACTCATTCAGTAGCGCGGTCAACTCCTCCTGAAACGCAGGGTCTTGCTTATAATGATTGTATGCCTTCTCCAACTCAATCACGGCGGTCATCAGCGTCTCCGGGATATATTGCCCGCCGTAGATGCCGAATCGGCCCTTCTTCTGCTCCAACGATTCCCGTGCCCGATCCGCCGCGCGCACCGCGTCCACAAACGCATTCATCTTAGCTGCATCTTTTTTTCCGTCGGTTTCCAACCCGGAGCTGGCGTCCACCGCATATGGGGCATATTGCCGAACGGCCTCCGGCACATTTTCCGGCGTCAATCCGCCGGCGAGGAAGAATGGTCGCTTAATATTGGCAATCAGCGACCAGTCAAACGCTTCACCCGTACCACCAACACCATGATCGAGCAAGACATAGTCCGCAGGTGACGCTTCCGCGCATGCGATATCCGCCGATGACGCGATTTGAAACGCCTGAATGATCGTCTTGTCCGTCCGGCGTTTGAGTTCCAATACATAGTCCCGCGATTCCGTGCCGTGCAGCTGCGCTGCGTCTATTACGCCGGACTTGAGCAGGCGAACCACATCACCAACCGGCTCGTCTACAAACACGCCAACTGCAGAAATTCCCGGCAAGAGTAGCTGTTTTAGCTCCGCGGCACGTTCGGGGGAAACATAGCGTCGGCTCCCCTTGGCAAACACAAAGCCTATATAGTCGGGTTTATATGCATTGGCGGCTTGGATATCTGCTTCGCGGGATAGACCGCATAGTTTAATATTCGTCATTTCGCACCTCGTAACTGTCCCAGCATTGTCTTTTTGTCTGCCGCGCGCATGAGCGATTCGCCGATGAGCACCGCATCCACGCCGCTTTCCCGCAGCGCGCGCACCTCGTCCGCCGACTGAATGCCACTTTCGGATACGAAGAGTACGCCTTCGGGCGCGAGCGCGCGCAAGCGCCTACTGTTATTGGTGTCCACCGAGAAATCTTTCAGGTTGCGGTTGTTGACTCCGATGATCCGCGCCCCCGCCCGAACCGCCATTTGCAGCTCCGCCGCATCGTGTGCCTCCACCAGTGCGGAGAGCCCCAGCTCGTCGCAGAGCGCGAGAGAGCGGCGAATTTCGTCCTCCGAAAGGATTGCGCAGATGAGCAGCATCGCGTCCGCGCCCATCGCCTTTGCCTGATAGATTTGGTACGCGTCTACGGTGAAGTCCTTGCGGATCATCGGAACCGATACCGTTTCGCGCACGTCCCGAAAGATTTTATCACTGCCAAGAAACCACTTGGGCTCTGTCAGGCAGGAGATCGCGTCCGCGCCTGCGCGTTCGTATTCTCTCGCGATCTCAAGATAGGGAAACGCCTCCGAGATGATCCCTTTGGAAGGAGACGCCTTCTTGATTTCACAGATGAAGGACAATCCCGGTTTTTTGAGCGCCGTTTCAAAGGCAAACGGCTCCCGCGCAGGCACTGCGCCGTCTGCAATCAGGCGTTTCAACGCATCAAGCGGTACCCGTTCTTGATCCGCCGCAACGCGCTCGCGGGCATGATCCGCCAGTTGATCCAATATCGTCGCCATAGACGTTACCCTTGCGACGCGGCGCGGAATGCTTCCAGTGTTCGCTCCGCCGCGCCGGAATCGATCAGTTCACCCGCAAGGCGAACGCCATCCGCAAG